>NVUS02000378.1 GCA_002402005.2 OCS116 cluster bacterium
AATCCAGGTGAAGGGGGCGAAATCGAACATTGGGAGCCAGCCGCCTAGGAATAGGATGGTGGTGAAAGCGCACATGAAGGTGATGGAGACGTATTCGCCTAGCATGTAGAGGAGGTATGGGGTGGATGAGTATTCAATCATGAAACCGGCGACCAGTTCTGATTCTGCTTCTGGTAGATCGAACGGGGGGCGGTTGGTTTCGGCCAAGGCGGAGATGAAGAAGACTATGAACATGGGGAATAGCATGAGCCAATACCAGCCGAACATGCCGTAATCGGTTTTTTGGGCGTTGACGATCTCGGTTAGATTTAGAGTGCCGGTACACAGCAAAACAGTGATAAGGACGAAACCGATGGAAACCTCGTAAGACACCATTTGTGCGGTTGAGCGCATGGCACCTAGGAAGGCGTATTTAGAGTTTGATGCCCAGCCACCCATAATGATGCCGTAAACACCTAATGATGAGATGGCGAAGATGTAGAGGACGCCTAGGTTTAGGTTGGCGACTTCCCAGCCTTCGGATATTGGGATGACTGCCCATGCGGCTAATGCCAATACGCAGGTGACTAGGGGGGCGATGATGAAGATGAACTTGTTGGCGCCAGAGGGGATGATGACCTCTTTAAACACAAATTTAAGCAGATCGGCGAAGGATTGCAACAGGCCGAAGGGGCCGACTACGTTGGGGCCACGGCGTAATTGCACGGCTGCCCAGATTTTGCGATCTAGCAAGAGCAAGAAGGCGATGACGATTAGTAGAACGACCAAGATGACCAATGAATGGACAAATATGCTTAAGACTGGCCAAATGTTAGTTAGGAAATACTCAACCATTTGTTCCTGTTGCCTCCGACTTCGCAATCACTTTGGCCGCTTTGCAATCATCCATAATTTTGGATGCGCGGGCAATTGGATTGGTGTGATAATAATCTGTGATTGTACTGACCAGCGGTGTTGACGAAATGTCGCCGCTGATTTTGATTTTTGCAAATGCGCTAATGTCTGCGGCATCTAGCGAGCCGATATTGGCCAATTGTGGTGCTTCTTGATACATTTTTATACGTAGCTCGTCTAAATTATCGAATGGCAATTGCTGGCCGAGATGTGTGGACAGAGCGCGTAAGATGGCCCAATCTTCCTTGGCATCGCCCGGAGCGAATGTGGCTTTGATGCCCTGCTGGGCGCGGCCCTCGAGGTTTACATAAGTTGCATTCTTTTCAGTATAGGCGGCGGATGGTAGGATAACATCGGCACTATTTGCGCCGACATCGCCATGGCTGCCCATATAGACGATGAAGCTATTGTCTAGGTCGCATAATTTCATTTCATCAGCGCCGAGTAGGAATAACATGTCTAACTCGCCGGCTTTTGATTTAGCTAAGATGCTGGCTACATTGATTTTTTTATCTTTTGGAACACAACCAAGATCTAACGCTGCGACGCGGCTGGCGGCGGTTTGTAGGAAGTTAAGCCCGTTCCATTCATCGCTGATTGCGCCAATATCGTTGGCTAAGGTTGCGATGGTTTCGAAAATAGCTTTGGCATCATCGCCAATGAAAGCGCCCTGCCCGACGATGATCATTGGGTTTTTGGCATCTTTTAAGGTTTTGGCGAAGCTGTGTTTGCCTTTGAGTAGTTCGTTTAAGCTTTCTGCGCCATTGCCGATATGTTGTGCGGGGTATGTATAATGGGTTTGTTCGCCGATATAGGCCACAGCCAGTTCGTTGTGGTTTACGGCTTTGACGATGCGTGAGTTTAGCACTGTGGCTTCGAGGCGCGGGTTTGAACCGATGATTAATAGTGCATCGGCATCTTCTATGCCGTTAATGCTGCTGTTAAAAATGTAGCCGGCGCGGCCTGCCCATTCGGGGCGGACGTTTGAACCTTCGTTGCGGCAATCGATATTTTCGACACCTAGGCTGTCCATTAGGGTTTTGAAAGCAAAGATTTCTTCTGCACCGTTGAGGTCGCCAACCAGAGCGGCCATCTTGGCGGCATCGGATTTTTTAACTTGGGCGGCGATGGCTTCGAAGGCTTCTGACCAAGAGGCGGGTTTTAAGCTGCCATTGGCTCTTATATATGGTGTGTCTAGGCGGCGGGTTTTGAGGCCATCCCAGATGAAGCGGGTTTTGTCTGAAATCCACTCTTCGTTAACATCATCATTGTTGATGGGCATGACGCGCATCACTTCGCGGCCGCGGACATCGACGCGGATGTTAGAGCCGACGGCATCCATAACGTCTACAGTTTGGGTTTTGCGTAGCTCCCATGGGCGGGCGTTAAATTCGTACGGGCGGCTGGTTAGAGCGCCAACGGGGCAAAGGTCGATGATGTTGCCTGACATTTCGTTGTCGACCACTGCACCCAAATAAGAAACGATTACGGCATCTTCACCGCGCCCGGTTTGGCCTAGCTCATGTACGCCAGCGACTTCGGTGGTGAAGCGGACACAGCGAGTGCAGGAGATGCAACGTGTCATTTCGGTTTTGATTAGAGGGCCTAAATTTTGTTCGGCCATGGCGCGTTTTGATTCTGTGTAGCGGGTGCCATCTAGGCCGTAGGCCATGGATTGATCTTGCAAATCGCACTCGCCGCCTTGGTCGCAAATTGGGCAATCCAAAGGATGGTTGATGAGCATGAATTCCATGACACCTTCGCGCGCCTTTTTGACCAAAGGTGTATTGGTTTTAATAACCATGCCTTCGCCGGCTGGCATGGCGCAAGAGGCGACGGGTTTGGGAGCGCGTTCCATTTCGACCAAGCACATGCGGCAATTGCCAGCAATGGAAAGTCTCTCGTGGTAACAAAAGCGCGGAATTTCGACATCAGCTTCTTCGCAGGCCTGCAAAATAGTCAGGCCGTCGGCAACTTCGATTTCTTTTCCATCAATTGTTAATTTAGGCATATCGCTCTTCTTTTCAAAATTTTCTACAATTACTCGGCAGCTTCGACATTATACATCGAGCCTGCTTTATCGGGGTTTGCAGAATATTGATCAATTCTATCTTCAATCTCATGTCTGAAATGTTTAATCAGCCCTTGAATTGGCCATGCTGCGGCATCGCCCAGCGCACAGATTGTGTGGCCTTCAATTTGCTTTGTCACATCAAATAACATATCAATTTCACGTTTTTCGGCTCTTCCTTCGACCATTCGGGTCATCACGCGCCACATCCAACCTGTGCCTTCACGGCACGGTGTGCATTAGCCGCAGCTTTCATGCTTATAAAAATAAGACAGGCGCTGAATGGCTCGGATGACATCGGTTGATTTGTCCATGACGATGACGGCCGCTGTGCCTAGACCTGAGCCTAAGCCGCGTAAAGTATCGAAATCCATGACCAAATCATCACATTGTTCGGCGGGGATCATGGGGACTGATGAACCACCCGGGATGACGCATTTGAGATTGTCCCAACCGCCGCGTACGCCGCCGCAATGGGTTTCAATCAGCTCACGGAAGGTGATGCCCATTTCTTCTTCGACTGTGCAGGGGCGGTTTACATGGCCGGATATGCAGAATAATTTTGTGCCTACATTATTAGGTGTGCCCAAATTTGAGAACCATGATGCGCCACGGCGTAAAATGGTTGGGGTGACGGCGATGGATTCGACGTTATTCACTGTACTTGGTGCGCCATAGAGGCCGACATTGGCTGGAAATGGAGGTTTGAGGCGTGGCATGCCTTTTTTACCTTCGAGACTTTCGATCAGTGCGGTTTCTTCGCCGCAGATGTAAGCCCCTGCCCCATGATGGACATAGATGTCGAAATCCCAACCCGAACCACAGGCGTTTTTGCCAACGAGGCCAGCTTCATAAGCTTGGTCGATGGCGGCTTGTAGGCGTTCGCGTTCTAGGATGAATTCGCCTCGTACATAGATGTAGCAAGCGTGGGCGCGCATGGCGAATGAGGCGATTAAGCAGCCTTCGATCAGCACATGTGGGTCATGGCGCATAATCTCGCGGTCTTTACATGTGCCGGGTTCTGATTCGTCAGCATTGACCACTAGATAATGCGGGCGTCCGTCTGAACCTTTGGGCATGAATGACCATTTTAAGCCGGTGGGGAAACCCGCACCGCCACGGCCACGTAGGCCAGAGGCTTTGATTTGATTGACAATCCAATCGTCGCCTTTTTTGATGAAATCGGCTGTGCCATCCCAAGTGCCGCGTTTGAGCGCGCCTTTTAAGCCCCAGTCATGCTGGCCATAGAGATTGGTAAAAATGCGGTCTTTATCTGCGAGCATTATTTATCTCCCTCTTCTACAAACTTTTTGGCTTGGGCGATCCAGTCTTCACGATCAATGCGGCCTTTAAATTTAAGTCGGCTATCGACCCATGCTATTTGATCGGCATCCCATAAGGCGACTTGATCGAAATGATAAACGCCCAATTCATGAAGTATTGATTCAATTTTTGGCCCTACACCACTGATTTTCTTAAGATCATCGGCTTTGCCGCCGCGGGCTTCGGTTAGCATTTCAGGTTTTGTTTCGACCCGATCGGTTGCTGGTTCCGCAGTTTTTTTGGCTTTAGGTGCTGCTTTGGCTTTTGGCGTGGCAGCAGCTTTAGGCTTTGACGTGGCTTTAGGCTTTGACGTGGCTTTAGGTTTTTCTTCGGTCTTGGTTTCAGCTTTGGCTTCGGTTTTAGCCGCCTTGGCTTCTTCTTTGGCCTTAACTTTGGCTTCGGCAGCGGCAGCTTTGGCCGCTTCGGTTTCGGCTTTTTCGATCTGTTTGAGTACAGATTTATAATCGCCAACCATAGAGCCATCATATAATGTATTGTCGATCAATGTGGTATTACCGCCCAGAGGTGCGGAATTTTCACGATCGGTTTGCGGCCCAATTTTGGTTGGGTTGCCAGCTTTTAGATCAGCAAGTAGCTGTTTAAAGCTGTCTTCATCCAAATCTTCGTAATAATCATCGTTGATTTGCACCATCGGCGCGTTGACGCAAGCGCCGAGACATTCAACTTCTAGCCATGAAAACTCGCCATCTTCGGTGATGGTGTTCTCATCGCCAATGACGCTTTTGCAGGCGTTTTTGATTTTATCGGCACCGTTAAGCCAGCATGGGGTTGTGCCACAGAATTGCACAAAATGTTTACCGACTGGAGCTAGGTTGAACATGGTGTAGAAAGTCACCACTTCTAGAACACGGATATAAGCCATATCAAGCATATCGCCGATGTGG
>NVUS02000379.1 GCA_002402005.2 OCS116 cluster bacterium
ACTTATGTATTTTTAGCCGTGCCCGCGCGTTTGGCATTCGCACTTATGATTGCCATGATTTTGGACAAAGGCATACGTAGCATCGGCATTTATCGGGCGCTATATTATCTACCTTCCATCCTAGGCGCATCCATTGCCATTGCGATTCTGTGGCGGCAGATATTTGGTTTTAACGGGGTGGTAAACGCCGTTTTAGGTTTTATTGGCATAGATGGGCCAAACTGGTTAGCCAACCCAGACACTTCACTTTATACATTGGTGGTTCTTGCCATGTGGCAATTTGGTTCGCCCATGCTTATTTTTCTGGCAGGCTTGCGCGGCATTTCACAAGAATTATACGAAGCGGCCGAAATTGACGCAGCCTCAAAAACCCGGCAGTTTTTTGCCATCACCTTGCCCTTATTAGCGCCAGTAATCTTCTTTAATGTTATCTTACAAACCATTGAATCATTTAAAACATTTTCAAGTGCATTCATCATTTCTAATGGCGATGGTTCTCCCGCAGACTCGTTGCTTTTCTTTACAATTTATCTGTTTAACGAGGCGTTTAAATTCTTCAGAATGGGCTATGCATCCGCGTTGGCGTGGACATTGTTGATTATCATCGGCACGTTCACCGTCATATCCTTCCTCACCTCAAAATATTGGGTGTATTACGAAAATGAGAAGGATTAGACAATGTCAGAGCTTTTAACCACCGAAGTGAACAGTCAAAATGTGGCCGAAATTTCCAAGAAATTACGCGCCGCACGGCATAAGCGCGAGAACAGACGCGCCCTACTCAAGCATTTATTCCTCGGCATATTCGCCATCGTCATGCTCTATCCGCTATTGTGGATGTTTGCCAGCTCACTCAAACCCGAAAATGAAATATTTGGCCAATTGTCTCTATGGCCATCCGAATTTCATTGGCATAATTATGTCGATGGTTGGATGCGGCTACAGGTCAGCTTCACTCAATTTTATTTGAATAGCTTTTTGGTCACAACCCTTTCGGTCATTGGCAATTTAATTTCATGTTCATTTGCCGCCTATGCCTTTGCTCGGCTGACATTCTCGTGGCGTAAATTTTGGTTTGCGTTGATGATGATGACGCTGATGATTCCCTATCATGTGGTGCTCATCCCGCAATATGTGATGTTTTTAAAATTAGGTTGGGTCGATACTTATTTGCCATTGGTAGTACCCCGCTTTTTGGCGTCAGACGCGTTTTTCATTTTCCTTATGGTGCAATTCTTCCGGCAATTGCCGCGCGAATTGGATGAGGCTGCGAGTATAGATGGCTGCTCACCCTATAAAATATATTGGGCAATCATCATGCCATTGTCGATGCCCGCCATGGCCACTGCCGGTATTTTTTCGTTCATTTGGGTATGGGAAGATTTCCTCGCGCCACTCATTTATTTGAACGAAATGGAAAATTATACCGTGCCCCTCGCCTTGCGCCTGTTTGTCGATCAAGATGCCGAGTCGGCCTTTGGGCAAATGTTCTCAATGTCAATCCTGTCACTCATTCCGGTAATATTATTTTTTGTAATATTCCAAAAGTTAATCATTAAAGGCATCGCCATGAGCGGCCTTAAATAACCAGTTCAAGTTGGAGATATATATATATGTCAGGACTATCCCTAAATGGCGTTTGTAAGTCATATGGTTCGGTTGAGGTTATAAATAACTTGAATCTCGAAGTGAATTCAGGCGAGTTTTTGGTGCTGGTTGGTCCTTCTGGCTGCGGTAAGTCCACCTTGTTACGGATGATTGCTGGGCTTGAAGAAATCTCTGATGGTACCATTGCTATCGGCGATCGGATTGTCAACGATTTGCCGGCATCTCAACGCCAATTGTCCATGGTGTTTCAGTCTTATGCCTTATATCCACATATGAATGTGCGTAAAAATTTAGCCTTTGGACTCACCAATTTAAAAATGCCTAAGGATGAAATCAAACGCCGCGTACAAGAGGCATCCGATATCTTACAAATTGGTGAATTGCTAGATCGCAAACCGCGGCAATTGTCTGGCGGGCAAAAACAGCGGGTGGCCATCGGCCGCGCCATCGTGCGCGAGCCAGAATTGTTTTTATTCGATGAGCCACTCTCCAACCTTGATGCCGAACTGCGGGTGCAAATGCGGGTGGAGCTTGCTGGGCTTTACAATCGCTTGGGCACAACTATGATTTATGTCACCCATGATCAAGTCGAAGCGATGACCATGGCCACTCGAATTGTGGTTTTGCGCGCTGGTACGATCGAGCAAATCGGCACGCCATATGAATTGTATAACCGTCCCAAAAACCTATTTGTCGCTGGCTTTATCGGCTCACCCAAAATTAATATGTTGGCAGCAAATAGCACTCCGACTGATGAGGGTTTGACCATAAATATTGATAATTTTGGTAGCTTCCACAACGCAAACCTCTTGACCAACAGCACAAAGCTCACAATATGTGTGCGGCCCGAAAATTTCAGCATAAATGGTGACGGCGATTTAAAAGCAACCGGCAAAATCAACTTGGTCGAATATCTTGGCAGCGAAGTTTATGTGCATCTAAAATTGGAGTCCGGTCAGACATTAATGGTACAAGCCTCTGCCAATACCAATTATGCGGTCGGCCAACCAATGAGCATTTCTATCAATCCAGATCAATGCCATTATTTTGATGCTGATGGGTTGCGCATTGATGTTTCAAACCCGCAGGAAAACCAATCATGAAAATTGGTATTTTGGGTGTTGAACATCGGCATATATACGGCCAATTGAACAGTATGTTGAATGTCGGTGCTGTCGGCGTCACATGGTGGAACCAAGGCGAACCATCTGGCACAACCAAGGATTTTGCAACCACCTACCCCAATATGCAGCAAGTCGCGGACAAAAAACAAATATTGGAAGATGAAAGCATTGAACTAATTCTAATTGCCGCCATCCCCTGTGAACGGGCAGATTTGGCGATTGAAGCCATGCAACATGGCAAAGATGTGATGGTCGACAAACCCGGCTGCACAACATTGGAACAATTGGAGCGCATAAGACAAACCGTGGCCGCCACCGGCCGCATCTGGTCAATCAATTTTTCCGAACGGTTTGAAGTCGAAGCCGTGACCAAAGCCGATGAGTTGATCAAAGCCGGCGCGATTGGCCAAATCGTCCAGACCATTGGCCTAGGTCCACACCGGCTTAACCTGCCAACGCGGCCCGATTGGTTTTATGATGACCAAAAATATGGTGGTATTCTATGCGACATTGCCTCACATCAAATTGATCAATTTCTATATTTTACTGGCTCAGATGATGCCCAAGTCGTCGCCGCTTCGGTCGGCAATTATGCCAACCCCAACACGCTTGGCCTGCAAGATTTTGGCGATATTTTGCTGCGCAGTGACCACGCACAAGCCTATATTCGGGTTGATTGGTTCACCCCCGATGGCTTACCCACATGGGGCGATGGCCGGCTGACCATTTTGGGCACTGAAGGTTATTTAGAATTGCGCAAATATGTCGATATAGATGGCAGATCCGGTAAAAACCATGTCTTCTTGGTCAATGACGACACCTGCCAACATATCGATGCCAATGGTGCAGGCTTGCCCTATTTTCAAAACCTGACCAATGACATTGCCAACCGCACAGCAACCGCGATGCCGCAAGCCCATGCCTTTAAGGTTATGGAATTGGCTCTAAAAGCCCAAAATACAGCCATAAGGGTCGGAATATGAATGATCAGGTAAAATTCAACGTGGCCATCATTGGTGCGGGTATAGGTGGTTCGCATTTAGAAGGCTATTGCGCGTGGCCAAAAAACTATCAAGTGACGATGATTTGCGATCTTGATGTCGAACGCGCCAAAGCCATAGCCAAAGATTTACCCAATTGCATAATCACCAGTGGCATTGAACAAGTATTGAACAATCCAGATATTGACATTGTCGACATTTGCCTGCCCCCGCATTTACATTTCCCAATCATGATGAAAGCGCTGGATGTCGGCAAACATGTGGTGTGCGAAAAACCCTTTGTATCATCATTAGCAGAAACAGATCAAATCATCGCCAAAGCCAAATCTGTCGGCAAAAGGGTATTTCCAATTTTTCAATATCGTTACGGCATTGGCTTTCAACGTTATAAATTATTGCAAACCAAAGGTCTGCTAGGTAAGGCATTCACTGCGTCTTTAGAAACCCATTGGGATCGGCGTGCAGCCTATTATGCGATTGATTGGCGCGGCACTTGGGCGGGGGAGAATGGCGGCACAATTGTCAGCCACGCCACTCACATTCACGATTTGGCGACGCAAATGCTCGGCACGGTTAAAAATGTTTCGGCCTTTTTAGATGTGCGGGTCAACCCAATCGAAACCGAGGATTGCGCCGCTATATCAATGCAAATGGCATCTGGCGCTTTGCTCACCTCTTCAATCACCCTTGGCAATGTCGGTGACATGTCGCGCATTCGGATTTGCTTTGAGCACGTAACCATTGAAAGCGGCTTGCAGCCCTATACAATTGGTGCCGGCGATTGGACATTCACCGCACGTAATGAGACCCATCAAAAAGCCATCGATGCCGAATTGGCAATACTGCCAAAAATCGAGGAGCGTTTTCATGGTTTAATGGCAGATATCTACGGTGCTTTAACCGATGCCCCGCAAGCATCCCCGCCTAATCTGGCGGATGCACGCCATTCTATGGAACTCATAACCGCTATATACCACGCAGATAGAACGGGTCGCCGGCAATCTTTGCCAATCGAATCTCATCATCCATTATATAACGGCTGGAAGCCATAGCATAAACGAAACAAAGCCTCAGAAAACTCTGAGGCTTTGCAATATTATCTAGATTTGTCAGTCATTACTTGCCGACTATAATGCCCTTTTCGGCATAATATTTTAATGCACCGGGATGATATTCAACAATGGTTGAAGGTGCCATTTTTGACAAGTTGGCGCGTTTAAATGCACCAAAGCTAGCACCGAGTTTCTCTTTATTCTCAGCAATCACTTTGGTCATATTGTAAACCAATTCGTCAGAAACGTCCTTATTGGTCAGTAGCAACCATGGAATTTCTACCAAATTGGCATCTTCTGACATGCCCGGTATATTCTCATTGGCTTTGATCGAAATAAGATTGCCCGATGGCATTAATTTCTTAAACCGCGCCACTGCATCATCAGATAGATCCAACGATACATATTTAATGCCGCCACGACCTTGCAATTGTGCGTTGACTTTTTTACCCGCGCCAGAGTTTAGGCTGATCAATGTCAAATCAACATGGCCATCACCCAATGCAAAAATACCCTTCACAAAATTAGAAACCGGTATTTTTTCAAAATCATCATAGCTCATATCACCATTGGCCAATGCACCCATAATATAATAAGGAATGATGGTCGACGAGGTATATTCAGAGGCAATGCGCATGCCTTTGGCATTGGCTTTTAAATCCGCAATGGTTTTGATGCCACTATCCGCTGCCACCATAAGGCCAGTTCTGAGTGGGAACATAACACCCACAACCCGTAGGTTCGGGTTGGCTCTGCCGTCAAAATTACCCTTGCCACTAAATGCAAATTCAGTTTCAACCGAGTTGGCAAACCCAAATTCAATCTCACCATTATTGATGAGTGGCAAATAAGCCGCCGTGCCCGATAATGGCTGCGTTCTGGCAACAATGCCAGCTTCTTGGTTGGCAATTTTCGCCACTGCTTGGCCAGTATTGTGCCCAAGGCTGCCGGGTTGGCCGGATGCAATGCCCACCACACCTGCGGCCATAACGCTGCTGGTTAAAAGCGCAGTGCTGGTCAAAGCAATGGCAATTTTTTTACCTAGATTCTTCATTTCATTCTCCCTCTTTTGTAATTACTTCGCCTCTTTCGTGAGGCTTTCTTTATAAAACTTAGCCAAATAAAGCGTAAGTGATGCGATCAATATACAAGCCACAATATTCACATAAACCCATGCAATCGGTGCCAATGCGATGGGAAAGCTACACAACCCCAATAGCAAAAACATGCCGCGCGTCGGCAGTGCGAGCTTGCGGCTCATAAAGCCCACAACCGCCACCGACACAGCAAACACCCCAAATATGGCACAGGCAAACGCCAGAATAATCTCGCTCCATGCGCTGTCCAATAACAATGCCGGCGTGCAAACAAATATAAACGGTATAATATAAGCCGCCCAGCCAATGCGCATGGCGGCAAGCCCGGTATGTAAAGGGTTGGATTTGGTAATAGCAGCGGCGGCAAAGGCAGCCAAAGCAATCGGCGGGGTGATCATCGACATCATGCCAAAATATAGTATAAACATATGCGCCGCGATCGGCGATACACCTGCTTCGACAATCGACGGTGCAACCAAAGCCGCTAGCAAAACATATACGCCCGATGTCGGCATGCCCATGCCCAATAAAATACAAATAAACGCCGATACAATCAGAATCAAAAACAGATTATTGCCAATCGAGTCAACCAAAAGCAATGTCAGCGCAAAACCAAGCCCGGTCACGTTTAAAATGCCAATAACAAAGCCAGCAGCCGCAACAATCAATATCAAATCAACCATTGATTTACCGGTGGACACGAATACATTGAGCAATTTTTGCAAGGTTAAATAATCCTGCCCATAACGGCGAGAAAAACCAACAATGATGATGGCAATGCTGGCCATTAACGCACTGTCCGCTGGATCTAACCGCCACCAAAATAAAGACCCAAGCAATACCACAAATGGCAGAATAAAATGCCAACCATCTTTCAGCACCTGCCGCATATTGGGTATATCATCTTCAACAATTTTAACTTCATCCCGCCCGGCAATTAAATCGACTTGCAAAAAAATACTTATATAATAAAGCGCCGCAGGAATGACCGCCGCGCCAGCCACAGCCATATAAGAAATGTCCAAAAATTCAGCCATTAAAAACGCCGCAGCGCCCATAATGGGCGGGGTTAGCTGCCCGCCAGTCGAAGCTATCGCCTCAATCGCACCGGCATCTTGTTTGGAATATCCACCACGCCGCATCAGCGGAATGGTGATCACACCAGTGGTCACCACGTTAGAGACCGCACTGCCCGAAATAGAGCCAAACAACGCCGAAGCCACCACCGATATTTTGGCACTGCCGCCGCGGCTTTTGCCGGTTGCCGCCATGGCCAAATCAGTAAAGAACGCCCCGCCACCCGCAGCAAATAACAATTGCCCAAAAAATACGAACAGCAAAACAATAATCGTGCCGACCGCCAACGGTGTAGAGAATACCGCACTCGGGTCAAACCCCACATATTGCACCAATTTCACCGGTGACATTTCACGGCCAATCAAAGCCCCCGGCACTTTATCGGCAAACAAAGCATAGATAAAAAACACCGATACAATGAAGAATAACGACCAGCCAGATTTGCGCCGCACACCTTCCAATACAAAGATGACTACCGTGCCACCAATGAGCGTTAAAATCGGCGGCCGATAAGCCTGCTCTTTTAATAGGTCGGGGTAGAATAAAGCCGCATAAAGCAAAACAGCCAGCGCAAATGCAGCCAGCCCCATGCCTAAATAACTCACACCCTTAATTTCTTTTTGCGTAAAGCTCGACAGTAAAAATACAATAGCCATCGCCAGTCCAAGCTGAAACGCCATATATTGTTCAGTCAATATCGCATAGCCAATGCGGGTCGGGGCATCAACATTCCACAATATGCAGGCAACAGTCATAATAACCGATAATGTCGAGGCTATTTTTGTCGAAATATTGCTAGCTTGTTGATCCATAATAACTATCTAAGCCCCCAATGCCGAAATTGTCGTTCCAGCAGGCTAGCACAGAATATTTATCATAAGTGTATTAATTCCAATGCGGTGCTATAAGAAAAATGCATAGCGTTAACGAGAATTGCAAGCCTTTATGATTACACACAAAGGCTATTTTACCAATATCAAATAGACCATAATAAAATGCAAAATTGCCGCAACAATCACCAACAAATGGAAAACTTCATGATAGCCAAAATACAGCGGCCAAGGGTTTGGCCGCTTCACCGCATAAATAACCGCACCAATCGCGTAGACAATCCCACCAGCGGCCAATAGAATGATCGCCACCAAACCGATGCCATCAAATAATTCTGCCATATAAGGAAAAATAACCACCCCTGCCGCCAAATATAATAAGACGTTTAAAAATTTCGGCAAATTGGTAAACCAGATTGATTTCACAATGCCCACAATGGCAACAATCCAAATTGTCCATAACAAAATACCCATAGATTGCCCCGACAGCCCCAACATGGCCACCGGTGTAAATGTGCCGGCAATCATAAGATAGATAGCGCTATGGTCAAACTTTCGCATCAATGCTCTATTCTCAACCGACCAATTGACCCGGTGATAAAGCGCGCTAATGCCAAGCATGCTCACAACCCCAAACGCATAAACCATAATAGAGATTAATTCGAACCTGCGGGTTGTTAATGCCATCAGCATGAGTAAAGCACCAATGCTGACAAAAAACATAGCCTCGTGCGAACGTCCTCTTAACAGCGGTTTTTTACTCATCTCATTCGCCACTTTCACACTCCCAATAATTCTTGTTGCAATGGTTTATTGGCAAGCAATTCATCTTTACCAATGGTCATTTTCAC
>NVUS02000038.1 GCA_002402005.2 OCS116 cluster bacterium
TGGGTGACGCCTTTGCCGGCAATCATCCAATTGACTTCGCCCGGTTCGATGGATTGATTGGCACCAGTTGAATCGCGATGTTGGAACTGGCCTTTGAACAAATAGGTGACGGTGGAAATGCCGATATGTGGGTGGGGTTGCACATCTATGCCTTGGCCGGTGATGAATTCGGCAGGACCGGCTTGATCGAAAAATATAAATGGCCCAACCATTTGACGCTGGGGTGATGGCAGAGCCCGCCTGACCTCGAACCCGCCAATGTCGCGGCTGCGTGGGATGATCAGGGTTTCAATGCTGTCCAATTTGGTGGCATCAATGTCATGAGTGTCTAAAGATGGATTCCAGCTCATATCTCTGCCTCTTTAAAATTTACAGATGCTTTTCACGGCCAAGTCTATACCTAAAAATGGCAAATCATCACTGGCGTCATTGCCGACTGACCAAATTTTTGGCCAGTTCAATTTTTCCAGACCGGTGGCGGAACGCGAGATTAGCGAAGTCCATGGCGCGTCATCGGCAGTTCGGGACATGATGCCACCAGCGGCTAAGCCGGTATGCATTAGCAATTGAATGTCAAATTTTGCATCTAAACCTAGTTCTGGCCCGAACCAATAATGTGGACTGCGGCCAGCTTGAATTTGCAGCATGATGGTCACTTGTTGGGCTTTACCTGACAGGCCTATCCATAATGGTGTGCTGGAATCGCCGTCCGAGAATGCCGCCAATATGGTCTGCCGTTGGCCGGTTGAGCTTTTTGCGGTTTTGCCGCTTATGCGCAGAGAAACAATCGCGGGGTCGGCTTTATCGGCAGCAAATGTGCCGGTGAGTGGTGCGACTTGCTGACCTTGGTTGAGTGGTTGCCATTGTTGTGAGGATGGCAAGTTTATTGGCCAGACTAACCGTTCACGCAGCGTGCCTTCATCGTCCAGAACCTGATATTGTATGCCTTTTTCGTCAATCGCCATTTTCACTGCGTGTAGATATTCGACCTCTTCGGGCATTCTATGGGCGGTGCCGGCGCCAGCTGTGGTGATTTGTAGAATGCCATCGTGAATTTGGGTATCAAATGCCAGAATGTGGCTGCACAAATAGGCCATGACGCCTTGTTGTTTGAGTATGCTCCAGAATTTTTGGGTATATTCTGCGCCAATGGTGCGCTGGTAATTGCCCTCATAACCGTTGACCGGAAAAACCGGATGGTGGCCGATGACCAATTTATATTTGGCATCGGAATTTTGTTTTAACGTCTCATCTAGCCACTGGGTTTCGACATGGCCTTCGCCGCCCAAATGGCTGCAAAGCGTATGAACAAATACCAGCAATAGGTCGCCACGCCTGATGAAATAGGACAATCCGGATTGGTTTGGTGCGCCATTGCGCGGCAAATGGCTGAGCATTTCGGCGAAAATTCTCTCGCTCATTGGGCTATAAGTTGTGTGGTTGCCGGTGCAATTGTAGAGCGGAATGGCGGTTTGATCGAGCCATGCCATTTCGTGATTTAGCCAATATTGCCATTGTTGGCGCAGCGCGGTTTCATCAGTGGTGAGGCCGATCACTTCATCGCCGGGGAAAATTATGAATTCGGGCGGCGGTGATAGTGTTTTGATTATATTGTTGATTTTGGCATGAGTTTTTTCGTGTAGAGCCTTTGGCACACCAGAACAACTATCGCCATATAAGATAAATTGATGTCCCATTTAAACAAGACGTTTGGTATCGGTCACTTCGTGTATTTCGACCTTGGTTGTGCCGTCAATCACCAGATTTGGGAATATTTTGCCATGGGCTTTTAAATAGGGCATGTCCATATGAATCTCGATGGCTTGCATGTCTTTCCAGCGTTCGAAAAAGAAGAAATGGTTTTCCTGTTGGGTGTCTTCAAAAAACTCATAGCTTATGCAACCCTCTTCGGCATTTGATAGAGGAATGAGCTTTTTGCAGGCGGCGATGACATCATCGCGTTTTTCGGGTTTAGCGGTGAATTCGGCACTGATGATCAACATATTTTTCTCCTAAGCTGGTAAGGGGGCATCTTGGCGGATGAGGCCTTCATTTTGTAAATCTGACCACAATTGTGATGGAATATCAACCTCAAACAGTTTTAGATTGGCTGTGACTTGGGCGGCGTTGATTGCGCCCGGAATGATGGTTTTGACACATGAATGCCCCATTGGGAATTGAATCGCCGCCGAAATGAGCGAGGTGTTATGGGCTTTGCACACCGCTTCGATCTGGTCGACACGATCTAAAATATGTTGTGGTGCGGGGGCGTAATTATACCTTGTGCCTTTGACCGCACCGGTGGCTAGAATGCCGGAATTATATGGCCCGCCTAGAATGATGCCGACGTCTTTTTTCTCGCACATTGGCAAAAATGTTTCTAGTGCCTCTTGCTCTAACAAGGTGTAGCGCCCGGCCAGTAGAAAGGCATCGAAATCAGCCTCTTCTAACAGAGTTTGGCAGGCCTCCCATGTATTGACACCGGCGCCGATGGCGGCGATTTCGCCGGCGGCGCGTAGCTCGGATAAAGCGCGGTAGCCGCCTTGGTCAAACAATTCACGGATTTTTTGATCGGATTTTTGTTGGCTACCTTGGGACATGGCATCGACATCATGAACCAATAATATATCAGAATTCTTGATGTCTAGGCGTTGGCGACTTGCCTCATAACTTTTCATGACGCCATCATAACTATAGTCAAATACGATGCGTTTTTGTGGTGGGTCAATAAAGCCATCTGGCGTGACCTCGTGTGGTTCGCAATCGACAAGCAAGCGGCCAACCTTGGTGGACAGGGTTATTGTATCGCGTCCGAAACGTTTAAGGGCTGGATTGTAACGCATCTCGGAGCGGCCTAGGCCATATTGCGGTGCGGTGTCAAAATATCTGATGCCAGCGTCATAAGCGGTTTGTAAAGCGGCTTGTGCGTCTTCATCCGACACTTTTACGAAGGCATTGCCGATGGGCGCGCCACCAAAGCCCATACGCGTTACCGGCACGGGGCGCTGGGTGCGGTTGTTTAATAAAACTGAATCTGTAGCTTGCATAAAAATGGCTTTCAATTAGAATATTAACGTTAAACCTAATTTATATGATCGTCCGTGAAATGGAAAGATAATTATGACGCCCCACAAACCTGAAACCATTTGCCTACACGAAACCGACAATGTGGTGATTGCTTTGCGCAACATTGCTGCCAATGAAAGCCTTGAAGGGCATAATTGGCAACCCAACGAGGCAATTATGCGTGGGCATAAGATTGCCATTGCGGCCATTGCCAAGGGTGAAAATGTAATCCGTTATGGGCAGATTATTGGCCAAACCAAGCAGGACATTGCGATTGGTGACCATATCCATACACATAATTTGGAAATGGGTGATCATAAGCAGGATTATGCGTTTGGGCGCGATACAAAACCGCTAAAAATGGCAAGTGAAGAGCGGACATTTATGGGCTATCAGCGTGATGATGGCGGTGTGGGCACACGCAATTATTTGGGCATTATCACCACGGTGAATTGTTCGGCGACGGTGGCAAGATTGCTTGCCGAAGCGGCCGAGAAAAGCGGCTTACTTGAGGAGTTTCCCAATATTGATGGCATTGTGCCGATTGTGCATGGCACGGGGTGCGGCATGTCCGCGACGGATGAGAGTTATGACACTCTGTTCCGCACCATATCAGGTTATGCGCAACATCCCAATTTTGCTGGTATTTTGTTACTAGGGCTGGGTTGTGAGGTGATGCAAGTGTCTAACCTGATGGGTGACCGCACCGTGCGCAGTGATGGCAATTACCGTTATATGACCATTCAGCAAATGGGCGGCACACGGCGCACCATTGAACGTGGGCTTGAGCAATTGCGCGAAATTGCGGCGCTTGCCAATAAGATTGAACGCAAGCCGACGCCGATTTCTAAAATTATGGTGGGTATGCAATGTGGTGGGTCTGACGGTTATTCGGGCATTACCGCCAACCCTGCGCTGGGTTATGCATCCGATTTATTGGTGGCGCATGGTGGCACGACTATACTTTCTGAAACCACGGAAATTTACGGTGCTGAGCATTTGTTAACCCGCCGCGCTGTGACGCCTGAGGTGGGGCAAAAAATCGTTGATCATATTGAATGGTGGGAAGATTATTGCGAACGTAACGGCGGCGAAATGAACAACAATCCATCGCCCGGTAATAAGCGCGGTGGCTTGACAACGATTTTGGAAAAATCACTCGGCGCGACAGCCAAAGGTGGCACAGCGCCGCTGACTGAGGTTTATAAATTTGCTGAAAAAATTACCAAAAATGGCTTTGTATTTATGGATAGCCCCGGTTATGACCCAGTGTCGGTAACCGGGCAAATTGCTTCGGGCGCGAATATGGTGATATTTACCACGGGGCGCGGTAGTGTATCGGGCTTTAAGCCGGCACCGACCATTAAAATAGCCACCAATACCGAA
>NVUS02000380.1 GCA_002402005.2 OCS116 cluster bacterium
CGTACACCAAACTTTGGTCGTAAATCATTAAATGAGATTAAAGAAGTTCTTGCTCAGATGGGTCTCCATCTTGGTATGGATGTGCCAAATTGGCCGCCTGAGAATATCGAAGATCTTGCGAAGAAATTTGAAGAACGTTTTTAGGCCAGATAAAAGCCTAATATAAATTAAGGAGACCTAAAATGCGTCATCGCAATAAAGGCCGTAAATTAAATAGAACTGCCAGTCACCGTAAGGCATTATTTGCCAATATGGCTGCTGCGCTTATTAAACATGAACAAATCACCACAACTTTGCCAAAAGCCAAAGAGCTTCGCGCTATTGTTGATCGTCTGATCACTTTGGGCAAAAAAGGTGACCTACATGCACGTCGTCATGCCATTGCTAAAATGCGTGATAAAGAACAAGCTAAAAAGCTTTTTGATGTATTGGGCCCGCGTTATAAAGACCGTAATGGTGGATATACTCGTGTGCTTAAAGCTGGCTTCCGTTATGGTGACAATGCACCAATGGCAGTGATTGAACTTGTAGACCGTGATGTATCGGCTAAAGGTAAAAACTCTGGCCCAACACAAGATGTTGAAGACGGACAAGACGCAGCCTAATTGGCAGTGTTATAAGATTTAAAAAAAAGATGGCTTCGGTCATCTTTTTTTTTGTCTTTTTGTTCTTATTTTTGCCCGATTTAGGCTTATATTGGACTCAACTTAGGAGTTGATATGCGCTTTTTTCTTACCATAATTTTGATATTGAATGTCTCGTTTGTATATGCGGCAGAGAAAAAACTGCCGGAAACGGCGCAAGAGATCCAACTGTCATTCGCCGCAACGGTAAAGACGGCTGCACCTGCTGTGGTTAACGTCTATTCGCGCAAATTGGTCGCGGCACGGAAATCTTTGTTTGATGATGATCCGTTTTTTCGGCAGTTTTTTGGCAATCGGTTTGGGCAATCTAGGCCACGGGTGCAAAATTCGCTGGGCAGTGGGGTGATTGTTGATGCATCAGGCATTGTGGTGACCAATCATCATGTGATTAAAGATGCCAGTAGTGTGAGAGTGGTGCTGGCCGATCAACAAGAATATGAAGCCGAAATTATCTTGGAAGATGAGCGCTCAGACCTTGCGGTGTTAAGGTTGATCACCAAAGGCGAGACATTCACTCACATTGTATTTGCCGATAGTGATGAGGTTGAAGTTGGCGATTTGGCGTTGGCGATTGGCAATCCATTTGGTGTCGGGCAGACCGTTACCTCGGGCATTGTATCGGCCATTGCCCGCACCAATGTCGGTATATCTGATTTCCAATTTTTCATTCAAACCGATGCAGCGATTAACCCCGGTAATAGTGGCGGTGCATTGGTGGATAGTTTGGGGCGGTTGATTGGGGTCAATACCGCTATATTCTCTCGCTCAGGTGGCTCTAACGGCATTGGCTTTGCCATACCCGCCAATATGGTCAAACGCGTGGTGAGCAGTGCCAAAGTCGGCAGCCGCGTTTTGCGGCCATGGATTGGTGCGCAAATCCAATCACTCAATGCTGAAATAGCGCGGAGCTTAGGTTTGGAGCGGCCCGATGGTATATTGGTGCGGACGGCGCATAGAGACAGCCCGCTTTACGCCGCCGGCATTCAGCGTGGCGATGTAATCAACGCAGTGGATGGCACTTTGGTTAAAAACGAAGAGCATTTTAGATATTTATGGGGCAATAAAGAGATTGGTGATAGCATCACCTTGTCGGTTCTGCGTGATGAGCAGATATTGGAATATGATGTTGAAATGCATGGCGCTCCAGAAGAGCCGCCGCGACGCACTACAATTGTTGATGGCAATGTGCCATTTACCGGTGCTGAAATTATGAATATTTCACCAGCGGTTATCGAAGAAATGTCTTTGCCATTGGGCAGTGTTGGCGTTATCATTAGCGGCATAAATATAAATAGCAATGCGCAAGCTTATGGCTTTGAAGTTGGCGATGTGATTCTCTATGTTGGCGATGTTGAGATTAAAGAAGTGGCCGATTTGTTGCAAACGGCTGAACGCTCTCAACGGATTTGGCGCTTGTCAATCAATCGAGGTGGTCGCATTGTTAATTCTATTGTCAATGGCTAAAGATTTTTAATGGGTGTAGAATTTGAGTGATTTATTTGTAAAAGATGTGGCTAAGAAAGACCTTAAGCGCCCGTTGGCAGATCGCATCCGCCCGCAAGAGTTAGATGAAATTGTCGGGCAGGAAGGCTTGGTTGGCCCAGAGGGCAGTCTCACTCAGCTTATGGCGCAAGGCCGTACGCCTTCTATGGTGTTTTGGGGGCCACCTGGCACTGGTAAAACTACATTGGCGCGTATTGTGGCGCAAAAATCTGATCTGCATTTTGAGCAATTGAGCGCCATTCAAGCGGGTGTAGCAGATTTGAAGAAGATATTTGCCGCTGCCAAGATGCGCCATCAAGAAGGTAAATCGACCTTATTATTTGTCGATGAGATTCACCGTTTTAACCGCGCGCAACAAGATACATTTTTGCCCTATATTGAAGATGGCACCATCATTCTATTTGGCGCGACGACTGAGAACCCAAGCTTTGACCTTAACGCCGCTCTGCTGTCGCGCTGCCAAATTATGGTGCTGAACCGGTTAGAAAACCCTGACCTTGAGCAATTGGTGATGCGCGCCGAAGAGCTTGAAGACGTGGTATTGAACATAGAAGATGGTGCGTTGGACATGTTGCTCAATATGGCTGATGGTGATGGCAGGTTTTTGCTCAATATGGTTGAGCAATTGTTTGCAGTTAATGATGCTGACAAAGCCATCACGGCTGAGCAGTTGCAAATCATCACCCAAAAACGCGCTGCTAACTATGATAAGAATAAAGACGGGCATTATAATTTAATCAGCGCCTTGCACAAATCGGTGCGTGGCTCAGATGTGGATGGCGCGCTTTATTGGTTTGGCCGGATGTTGGATGCGGGCGAAGACCCACGGTTTTTGGCACGGCGCATTGTGCGCATGGCGTCCGAAGAAGTGGGCATGGCCGACCCGCAGGCTTTGCCACAAACTTTGGCGGCGATGGAAGCCTATGAATTTTTGGGCAGTCCTGAGGGAGAGTTGGCTTTGGCGCAGGCGTTGGTTTATGTAACCACAGCGCCAAAATCCAACGCGGTTTATACTGCCTATAAAGCCTCGCGCAAATTTGTGAAACAGAATGGCAATTATATGCCACCTAAACATATTCTCAACGCGCCAACCCAGATGATGAAAGACCAAGGCTATAATGATGGTTACCAATATGATCATGATTGCCCTGATGCATTTTCGGGGCAAGAATTCTTTCCGGATGAGATAGAACGGGTGCAATTTTATCAACCTGTCGAGCGCGGATTTGAGAGAGACATTGCCAAACGGCTCAATTGGTGGCATAAGCTGCGTCAGACAAGAAAAAATCGCTAACCGAAATGATATAACCATGTTTGGATATATATTATATGCCGCATTGGGCGGAGCCATTGGCGCTTCGTTGCGTTATATGACCACAACATATGTTGCTTCGGTTTGGGGCAATTTATTTCCATACGGCACGATGGCAGTTAATGTCATCGGGTCATTCATTATGGGTATATTATTTGTATTGTTCGCCGAAAAATTAAACCTGTCGTCAGATGCATGGAAAGTGTTGTTGATGACCGGGGTTTTGGGCGGTTTTACAACCTTTAGCGCCTTTTCGTTAGATGCGTGGCAGTTGATTGAACGCCAAGCTTATATAAGTGCTTTATCTTATATTGGTTTGAGCTTTTTATTGTCAATTGGTGCGTTGATATTGGCGATATATATTACACGGAGTGTTAGCTAATGGCAGAAACACAAAATACCGGCGGTGTGACTAAAATAGTCGTGATTGCTGATGAAAATGACATGCGGTTAGACCGCTGGTTTAAAGAGCATTATCCTGATGTGACCTTTGGCATGCTGCAAAAATTACTGCGCAAAGGCCACATTCGCTTGGATGGCAAACGTGC
>NVUS02000381.1 GCA_002402005.2 OCS116 cluster bacterium
GTTTGGCGTTGTGTTTCAGTCAAACCCTTCAACATTTTGGCTTCGGCCGCAACATGTGTCACCACCATTTCATCGGCCAACGCAAAACCTTGCTCGGTCAGCTTTATCTTCAACCCACGCCTATCCTGCAGGTCTGCTTGGCGTTTAATCAGCCCAGCTTGCTCTAATTTATCCAAGCGATTGGTCATTGCCGAGGTCGAAAGCATCACCTCTTCTGCCAATTGCGATGGCGATAGACTTTGGCCTTTTCCTTGCCGTCTTAGGCTGAACAAAACGTCAGACCGTGCCGAATCCATGGCATAATTTGCCAAATTTTCATTGACCGCCTTGCGCAATATATCCGCCGTCCGCCACACCTGCCCACACAGCGCCATCGGTCTAGAATCAATATCCGCCCGCTCACGCTGCCATTGCGCCACAATGGCAGATAATGATTTTGTTGGTTGACTCATTTTGGCAATCCACATATAGTTTGATATCAAATTATATTATATCGAAACATTATGACAAAATCAACTCTCTTGCAAAACCCCATTACCTTATTGTTAATGACCGGCATTTTAATCGGCTTTAATTTTCCGCTCGGCAAAATAGCTGGTGATGCCGGCATCTCGCCAGTATTGTGGGCATTCATTCTATCCTTAGGCGCAGCTGGGTTTTTACTACCCGCGCTCCTAATCACCCGCAAACTCACCTTGCCGCACCGTAAAATGATCGGCTATATTGTCATTTCTGGCCTCATTTCATTCGTCATTCCCAATCTATTATTATTCAGCACCATTCCCCATGCGGGCGCGGGCTATACAGGTTTAATGTTCGCCTTATCGCCAGTATTCACTCTTGGCCTATCACTAGTGTTTAAGCTCAAATCGCCCAGCCGACTTGGCACGATCGGCATATTCATCGGCCTGATCGGCGCGGCCATTGTCAGCATCACCCGCGGTAGCGGTGTCGAAGCGCCGCCGCTCATCTGGCTCATCGCCGCTTTGCTCATTCCCATGTCGCTGGCTTGCGGCAATATCTACCGCACAATCGCTTGGCCAAAAGATGCCTCGCCCGACATTCTGGCATTTTACAGCCATGCATTTGCTGCCAGCACATTCGCGCTCATTCTGCTGTTCACCACAGGCAATATCGATCTTGCGGCGCTATCGCCAGTGCCGCTTGCGGCTTTGTTACAAATGCTTGTGGCCGGCCTCACCTTCCCGATTTTCTTTCGATTGCAAAAAATAGGTGGCCCAGTATTGCTCAGCCAAATCGGCTATGTCGCCGCAGCGGTTGGTTTGCTAATTGCCACTTTATTTTTGGGCGAGAGCTACAGCTTATCCACTTGGTTTGGTGCGGGCATTATTGGCAGCGGAATATTGGTGACAATCTGGGCGCAGCGCACTCAATAAGCCCCTAAAATATCATCCACCATACCCTTAAGCCACATCCGCGCCGGGTCTTTATTATAACGCTGATGCCAGAACTGAAAATAACTAAAGCTCTGCACTTGCATCGGCAGTTCGACAATCGCCAAGCCACCATGGCTAGCCAATTGTTTGGCCATCCGCCGTGGGCAGGTGAGGATATGATCGCTATAAAGCAAAATATTCTCGGCCTGAATAAAAGTTGGAATGATCAGCTTAATACGGCGTTTAAACCCATGACTGGTCAACGATTTTTCGATATAAAAAGACAATTCCATCAACGACACAACCGACAAATGATCAGCATCAACATAATTTTGCAATTCAAGTTTTTGATGATTTAAATGATGATCTTTGCGCATCAAACATACAAAGTCATCACTATATATACGGCTTTGGGTCAAATGTTCCGGCGCGGTACAATTGACTGCCAGCACCAATTTTATATGCCCATCTTCTAGCTGTTTGGCGTCATAATCTTTGTCATGCAAACATAATGACAGGCGCACATTCGGCGCTTCTTCCGCCAACCGTTCCATAAGTTTCGGAATTAAAAAACATTGCAATTCATCCGCCACACTGACCGTAAAATGCGTGGTCAAAAACGCCGGTTCAAACGCATCATTTTCGCTCAATCCATCAATTTCATTCAAAATATTCTGCACATTCCCAATCATCTTTGTGGCTTTTTCAGTCGGCTTCATATCTGCACTGGTGCGCACAAATAAATCATCACCAAATTGCTCCCGCATTAATTTAAGCTGTTTGCTAGCCGATGATTGGGTGATGTTAAGGCTGCTCGCCGCCCCTTGCAAGCTGGCTTGCTCATATATTTCTTTGAACAATCTAAACTGCCCAATGCGCAAAATATCTGTATTCTTATTTGGCATAATGCATATTCCTAAAATTCCATTGCGTAATATTGCTTCATTCTGTAGCTTATGACAAGTTTAAAATTTAAGGCAATGTTATGGGTAAAAATATTTCATCAAAATGGCTAATTGTTGGTGTGGGTTTCATGATTTTGGGGCTGGTCTATACCATCCGCTCAACCATTGGTTTGATGATGCCTCTATGGTCAGAAGAATTCGGCTGGTCGCGCTCGATGATTTCATCCGGCGGCGCTTTGTGCCTGATTGTCATGGCCATGATCGCGCCATTTGCCGGCAGTGCGGTCGATAAATATGGGCCGCGCCCATTTGTGGTTGGCGGCTTGCTCGCCGTGGCGATTAGCGCCGTGCTTATGGCCACCATGCAAAGCGCGTGGATGTTCTTCATTGCCTTTAGTTTGCTCTCTGGTGTTGGTTTTGGTGTAGTCGCCATGCATGTCATCGTCGCCGCTGTATCGCCCTTATTTGATGAAAATAAAGGCCTTGCTGTCGGCATCGCCACCGCCGGTTCAACCGCTGGCCAATTGCTCATCATCCCCATTGTCGCGATATTTCTAGTGTCATTCGGCTGGCGCGAAACTTATATTGTTTATGCGGTCGTATGCGCCCTCGTGGCCTTATTGTGCTGGAAACTATTGGCCGCACCCAAAGCCAAAAACAATATAGCAGCTCACCAATCCAACTTCTGGCAAGACGCCAAATATCTGGTCAAAAAACCCGTATTCCACGCGGTGTTTTGGAGTTTTACGCTGTGCGGCTTCACCTCCACCGGCGTGGTCGAAACCCATTTAATGCCCTATCTAGCCGCCTGTGGTTACCCCACTTTAGATGGCGCATTAAGCTATGGTTTTCTATCCGGCTTCAACATGATCGGCATGATGTTGTCAGGTTATTTGTCCGACCGTATGAATAAAGTTTTATTGCTCACCATCATCTACATCATGCGTGGTTTAAGTTTTATTGTGCTGATGTTTGTGGTCGGCGATTACGCCGCCTTGGCGCTTTTCACTGTGGCTTTTGGCTTGTTCGATTATTCAACCGTACCGGTCACCGCCGGCATTATCGTTGAACATTTAGGCCAAAAAATGCTCGGCATCACCATGGGCATATTGGCCGCCGGCCATGCATTAGGCGCCGCCGCCGGCGCATATTATGGTGGCTATTTATTTGACCTTTTCGCCAGATATGAAGAAATGTGGATCGCCTCCATCATCCTCGCCATAGTGGCTGGCGCCATTTCATTTGCCATAAAATTCATGCGGCCAACACCCAGAATGGCTTAATCATTCGCACTGCATATAAATGCCATTTAGCTTAGCATGGTCGCTACACATAATGCCGCCCCATTGGTAGGCTTTGCGGCCTTTAAATTCAATTTCAAACCAATCATAGCCGTTCATATTCACCCCGCTATTGCCGGTAATGACAATGGCGTTACCTTCAAACAGGCTACCAATTTGTTTAGAATTCATGCTGGCTGCATCGCGCACTTTACCACCCAGTGATTTGCCGCTTGTCTGGGTAAAGAAAGCTTGATCATTCGCCGCGTTATTTTTTTCAAACAAAGCGCATTCATATTTTTTCATACCGATAAATAATTGCGTTTTTGCACCACCAGTGTAAAATTGCGCTTGTTTAAATACGTTTAAATAAGCATCTTTATCGTTATAAATAACTCCAAATGAATCACCTGAACGGGTAATCTGCGCTCTGTTTTCAGGTGCAAAAAACTCAACCCCAATCATCTCATCCGCTTTGCTGCATTCAAATTTCACGCCTTCATGAGCATAAGCATATGTCGCAAATTGCGCAAAAATAAGTACCAAAATAACCGTAAAATACCGCATAGCCCGCCTCAAATATAAATGATGCCACAGCTTAACATAGATATGCAGACATTTTCACTTATAAACTGATTCATTAAATTTTTTAGACATCCAATAAATGGCCGCAACTTGCAACAATGTGCCAAGCGCCAGCGCCAGCCACCACAAGGGGTTACCATCCAATGCCAACCAATAGGCTTTATGCACCAAAAATGGTGGAAAAATGCCTAGCAACCATTGCCAGTTTTCGGGCAAAAACCAACCGCCCATAATCACCCAACCGGCAATAGAGGTGAATTTACCCATGGCAAAACCCTGTATTTTATTTTGTGCCGCCAATGACAAAAACAACGATACAATGATCGACACCAATGATGCCGATGCACATAATAAGGTCAATTGCCAAAACGGCAACAACTCGATGCCAACAATATAAACCATGATCATCATCATTAAAAAGCTAAACAAAGCCGCCAAACCAAACCGATAAAACGTATAATGCTGCAACGGCACGGGGGTGACGATCAAGGCGGTCAATGTGCCCTCATCCTTTTCATCCAGCATTAAAAAACCTGCCACCATGCCGGCCAATAAACCGCCATTATAGAGCGAAATAAAGCTTGCCCACATCGGGTAAGTATCATGCAATGCATAAGCAATATTCTCGCTCGGCATATAACCTTTTTCAATCAAAATGCCATCCAACCATGGCAATATATAACGCACCGCCACCGCAATTAAAATGGTGAAGAGCAACATTAAAACCATAAAACTATCGCGGAATATGAGTTTTTTATCATTATCAAAAAATTTGGGAACTACCTTTAAGAAAGTCATCATCATTCTCCAATCACATGTTTGGCAAAGGCTTTTTGCGCCCAGTAAAACAACCCAATAATGCAGATAACGCTATAGCCAATCGAATAAATATATTGCCAATTCTGCATCTCTCCAAATGCGCCCAACATCAGCATGGTGGGTGGAGAGACCGGAAATAACAGCAATAACCAAGAATCGGTAAAACCCACAAAATAGAAAAACGGTATTTGCAAAATAATGACAACCGCCGCCATCGGCATAATAAAATCGGTAATGTTCCGATAACGAACCGCCAAAATAATGCCCATAAGCACAAAGATAATGCAAATGGCAAACAAGCTAATGGTCAGAATTAAAAAATTTGGCAATACAAAGTCAACACCCTGAAAATACATGATGAGCAACGCGCCACCAAAACTAACAAACGATTCTAACGTAGCCAAAATGGTCAGGCTAACCACCTTGGCGGTTATATATTCCGCTATGCTCAGCGGCGAGACAATGGTCGCCGATATGGTATCTTCATCACGCTCAAACATCAGTATGGCGGCAACATATAATAGGGTCGAGCCGCCGATGATCAGCAGCATAATGGCGGTCATTGATAGCGACAATATATTTGCATTGATAAGCTGCGACACAGCCACAGCCACCAGCACACCCACACCGATGCCAACATGGTATAAGCCGTTGCGAAATTGCACAATCATACCAGTTTTGATTTCATTGATCAGCCGTTTCATGCATCTAACTCCTGCCCCGTTATCTCGATAAATACATTTTCGAGCGTGGTCTCTTCACTATGAATGGTCTCGATATGCTGACCAGAATTGAGCAGCTCAAAAAACTGTTTATTCTCGCCCAAACCCTCCATTGAGAAATTGGCAATTTCAGATTTTTGCGATACGCCAATATATTCAACATCAACAAAGCGTTTGCCATATTGCTTTTTGAAATTAGATGGCTTGTCGATCGCCCGCAAATGCCCATCAGTCACAAAAGCCACACGATCACACATTTGGTCGGCCAATGACATATTATGCGTGGTGATGAAAATGGTCGTGCCTTGATCGCGCAAATCAAACGCCAGTTTTTTAATCTTGGCCGCATTCACTGGGTCTAAACCCGATGTCGGTTCGTCCAAAAATAATATTTTGGGTTTGTGAATCAGCGAGCGCGCCACGTTGAGCCGAATCTTCATGCCTTTGGAAAAATTGGAGACTTTTTTATCGGCATCATCCGCCAAATCGACCCAATCCATAACCTCCATCACATCA
This sequence comes from OCS116 cluster bacterium, assembly GCA_002402005.2. Lineage (GTDB taxonomy): Bacteria > Pseudomonadota > Alphaproteobacteria > Rhizobiales > OSC116 > OCS116. The sequence continues at coordinate 6,225 of NVUS02000381.1, forward strand.
TGTTTTTCACCAGAATAAAGTGAAGAAAAATGCTCAAGATTCTCCCGCGCCGTCAGCTTTAGAAAATGGTTCGGCAACTCGAACGAAACCCCAATATACTCGTAAAAATCCTTACCCCAATCACGCAGCTCTTTGCCCATAATCTCGATATTGCCATCATAGTTTTTCAGCATGCCGATCAGGATGTTTTGAGTGGTCGATTTGCCCGCGCCAGATGGACCCAAAAAGCCCATAATTTCTGCCTTGGCAATTTCAAAACTCACGCCATGCAAAGTCGGTGCAGCGGCCTTATGATAGGTGTAATTTAGATTTTTGACTTTAATCATCTATATCTCCGATGTTTATTTGTCTTTGAATATTATTGGTCTTTAACCGTTATTTATCTTTAAATGTAGATGGATCGATGCCCTATTTATCTTCAAAATCAGCAATCGCACCTTTAAATATCTGGCGCAAAACCTGTTTACCGGCTTCGCTGTCGCCACCGTCATCTGGGGTTAAAGCTTTGTCCATAATAAAGGCCAGAGTTTTAATCGTATCTTCAAGGGGGGGAACATTCTCCTCATTCACCACCTGCCCAATAGACACCAAACCATGCGAGATGATATTCATCACATGCGCAGTGGCCTTAGGGTCTAATTCTTTACGCACACAACCCACATCTTGCATCATTTTAATAAATTCTTGCCGGGTATTTTGCTGATACCCTTCTTTAAACAAGCTGTTTTGTTTGAACATGTAAGAGCCAAAAAACTGCCCATCTTGGCGCATCATGGCGGTGATGAAAACATCTTTGTGCATAGCGTTCAACATGGCAATATACATGCCGGCCATTAGGCCACCTTTGGGGTCAGCTTCCACATTTTCCAACCATGCATAACTAAACCTGCTTATTCGGCTCATCAATAAAGTTTCAAATAAGGCATCTTTGCTTTTAAAATGCAGATAAATCGCGCCTTTGGAAATGCCCGCCTGCTTAGCAATGTCCGCCACCGAGGTTTTGTCATAACCAAATTTCACGAATAAAATTTCAGCCGCTTTCATGATCGCATCATAGCGTAATTTTTGTTTATCTAATGTCATTTTTGACCGTTTGACCCATATTGAATTTTGAGTCAAATTATGCCCCATCAATAATAATGTCAAGCGAAATCACAAAATATTGATCAAAATCGGTAAAAATTGAAACCTCAGAACCCGCTTTCAAGCTAAACTTCAGTTGATTTAACTTAAGAGGGAATCACATGTTTAAAAGAATATTTTTTATATCATCTATGTTGGTCACCAGCAGCTTTGCCTTGGCAGCAGATGGCTTAATCAGCGTCAAAAGTCAGAATAATGTCAACGACACAGCGGCAAAATTGGTCAAAATTCTAGAGTCAAAAAATATGACGGTTTTCACCACCA
>NVUS02000382.1 GCA_002402005.2 OCS116 cluster bacterium
ATGTTTGGCGGTAATTAATGAGATTGTTTGGCGTAATTTCAGCACTGATGCATGGGTTGATTTTAAAGTGTTTGGCATTATGCCGCTGACCATTGTATTTTCTATGGGCAGCATGGCGTTCATCAACAAGCATTTGATTGAAGATGAAGACGAGCCGAAAAAGCTTGAAGATTAGGCCAATTGAAAGCCGTGTTTATACGGGTCGTCATCATCAATATAGATTTCATTTTTACCGGTGATTTTTGCCCAGCCTTGCACTGAGGGGATGATGGCATTATATGAGCCAACCTTTGCGTCACTTTCATAACAGCCGATAAATTCGCTGCCGATAATACTTTCGTGAATGAATTCTTGACCTAATTTTAATTTGCCCTTGGCTGCCCATTGTGCCATGCGGGCGGAAGTGCCGGTGCCGCAGGGTGAGCGGTCGATGGCGTGATCGCCATAAAAGACAGCGTTTCGGGCGGTGTTTTGTGGGTTCAGCACGTTACCAGTCCATAATATATGGGATATGCCGTGAATATTGGGGTCTTCGGGGTGGGCGACTTTGAGTTTTTGGTTGAGCAGATTGCGGATGATGGGCGAGTAATGCAATATCTTGCTTGTGCCGATGTCGTCTAAGCCTTGATAGTTTTTTTGGGCATCAAGTATGGCGTAGAAATTACCGCCATAGCTGATGTCGAAAGTTAGTTTGCCAAGCTCGGGGCAATCAATGCTGATGTCCTGATGGGCTAAATATGCGGCGACATTATAAAGCCGTACCCATTCAACTTTGCCGTTCATTTGTTTGTAGGTGATTTTGACCAAGCCGGCTGGTGTCTCTATTGTGAGTTGGCCAATGCCATTTTTATCAATTCGTTTCGCTGGTGTAATGAACCCATATTCTATGCCGGCGGTGATTGTGCCAATGGTGCCGTGGCCGCACATCGGTAGGCAGCCGCTGGTCTCGATATAAAGCACACCAATGTCGGCATCGGGATGGTTTGATGGGTAGAGAATTGAGCCCGACATCATATCATGACCGCGTGGCTCGAACATTAAGCCGGTGCGGATCCAATCATGATTTTTGAGAAAATCTAGGCGTTTTTCGGCCATTGTATCGCCGTGTAAGTCTGGCCCACCGTGGGTAACCAGACGCACGGGGTTGCCACAGGTATGGGCATCAATGCAACGAAAAACATGCCTAGCCATTTTGTGCCTCGCTATTTATATTTGCTTAAATCGGGGCGGTTGTTAAGTGCTGTTTCTGTGACATCGATTACATGTTGGCGTTCTGCACCTTCGAGTTTAAGACGCGGTGCGCGCACCATTTCGCTGCCTCTGCCGCAAATTTGTTCGCATAATTTAATGCATTGCACCAAGGTGGGGATGGTATCCAGATGTAGTAGCGGCATGAACCAGCGGTAAATTTCCATGGCTTCTTTATATCTGCCTTGCTGGGCCAAATCCCATATGGCGACCGACTCGGCGGGGAAAGCCGAAGTGAGGCCTGAAATCCAACCCTTTGTGCCCAGCATGAGGCTTTCGAGTGCAATGTCATCTACACCACAGAAAATGATGAATCTATCATCAAATTGATTGTAAAGATCGGTGATGCGGCGGGTATCTTCGGTGCTTTCTTTAATGGCGGTGATGTTTTTCACTGTGGCCAATTCTTCGAGCATATCGGGGGTGACATCAATGCCATAACTGATCGGATTGTTGTAAATCATAATCGGCAATGCGGTGCTGTTGGCAACGCTTTTATAATGGGTGATGACCTCGCGTTTGGAGGCTTTATAGGACATGGCGGGCAATACCATTAGGCCATCTATGCCGATTTTTTCGGCATTTTGGGCGAATTCTATGGCTGATTTGGTGGTGAATTCGGAGACGCCGGAATAAACTGGCACACGGCCGGCCACAACTTCTTTAGCGGCGGCTAAAATTTGCAATTTTTCATCTTTGTGCAATGAGTTATTTTCGCCACATGTACCCATAATGATCAGGCCATGCACGCCATCTTTGATGAGATTGTCAAAGGTGTTTTGTGTGGCCTCGATGTTGAGGCTGCTGTCGTCATTAAATTGTGTGGTGGCTGCTGGATATACGCCAAAAATGTCTGTCATAATTTCTACCCTAATGTTTTTTCTAAGCCTATATCATTTCTTGAATATTGACGAATGAAAATAATTCATGCGTTTTCCTTGATAAATATATTATGGCGTGAAATGTCCGATTATTGTCTTACACTTGTATTTTATGTATTTATCCATTACTCTAGATTTGCCTTATAACTTAAGGAGAAAAAATGACAAAAACTATTGAAACTGTGCATCTAGCCATCGACATCCAGAATAATTTTTTTCATGCACCCTATTGGGTGGAAAATGGATTTGAAGAGTTTAAAGCCAATGAGTTAAAGCTATTGCGCGGGTTGAAAGAACGTGACATTCCGACTTTGCAAATCATTCATGTTGAGCCTAGCTCGGATGCTTGGGGCAAACAAAGTGGTAATAATGTACCGATGGATTTTATGCCGACTGATCTGGATGGCACATTTGAGAAGAACATTCACAATGCATTGACGGATAGCGGATTGCATGAGTGGTTAAAGGCTCATAATGTCCGAAATGTTATTATATCGGGCATTCGTACCGAGCAATGTTGTGAAACCACCGCGCGGGTGGCGTCTGATTTTGGTTTCCATGTTGATTATGTAACCGAGGCCACGCATACATTTACAATGACCCATCAAGCCAGTGGTAATGTTTATTCCGCCGGCGAAATAAAGTTAAAAACTGAATTGGTGTTGCAAGGCCGTTTTGCCGACATTCATACAGTGGATAGCCTATTGGAAAAATATGCCAAATAACACCACGCATATATATTGTATATTGGGCGCTGATATGTTTTTGCTGGATTTTGCTGGGCCTATCAGCCCGTTTTTATTTGCCAAACAATTTGGCATTGATATTGAATTTCATTTTATTTCACCGGTTGCCAATCTGCCGCTCATGCCGACATTGGCTAATTCGCCGCGCATTGAAGGTATTGAACCAATGCCAGATGGGATTGATAAAGCCGACATTGTGATGGTTTATGGCGCGCACAATACCGAGGTGGCAATGGCTGCTCCGATGACTGATGAAATTATAGATTGGTTGCGGCACAAAACTCATAAGGATCAGCGGATTATCTCGGTGTGTATTGGGGCGTTGTTATTGGCCAAAGCTGGGTTGCTTAAGGGTAAATATTGTACGACATTTTACTCCCGGTTGGATGATTTGGCACGTTATAGCCCTTCGGCCAAGCCATGTGCCAACCAAATATTTGTGCATGATGGTAATGTTTTGACCAGTGCTGGCATCACCACGGGGATTGATGCGGCATTGTATTTTGTTGAGCTGACATGGGGGGCGGAACTGGCGTTCAAGATTGCTCGTGATATGGTGGTTTATCAGCGTAGGCCGGGTAGTGATGCGCAGTTAAGTCCGTATTTAGCGCATCGTAACCATTTGGATGATAAACTGCATAAGGCGCAAGATCTGATTTGCCATGACCCAAAAATTAACTGGACGGCGGATCGCATTGCGGCCGAAATTGGCATGTCGACGCGGCATTTGGTGCGTAAATTTTCGGAAATTACCCAGACCAGTTTGGCGAAATATATTCAAAATATTCGGTTGAGTTATGCCAAGCAATTGATGCAAAACAAGGCCAAAAGTTTGGAAGACATTGCGTTTGAAAGTGGCATTGGCACAACGCGCTCATTGCGGCGTTTGTGGCAAGAACATTTTGGTGAAACGCCGTATAATTGGCGTAAAAAAATGGCCAGCGAATGAATGATCCGCTAGCCATATAATTGGTTTATTTAAGCGCGTTTTGCCATTCCGAAATCCACTCTTTGCGGCCAGCTTCAACAGCTTTTGGCTCAATGAGTAAGACTTTTGAAGGTTTCACCAAACTGTCATAGCTGGCTGGCACACCATCTTGGCTGTCGCCCAAACGATACATCCATTGGCCTTGTGGAACAAAGCTTTGGAACTCGTCAGAACCTATATATTTTAGGAACATATCGGCAAGTTCTGGCTGTTTGGTGGCTTTTAATTTGGCGGCCACTTCGATTTGCATATAATGGCCTTCAGCGAAGTTGGCACCTTTATATTTTTCGTCTTTTTC
>NVUS02000383.1 GCA_002402005.2 OCS116 cluster bacterium
CCATAGCCCAATGCTTCGGCAATTTTGGCTTTTTCTGAGCCAGAACCACCATGGAAAACCAAATGCAATGGATTGTCAGCCAAACCATGAGTTTTTTGCACCAAAGATTGTGAGTTTTTCAAAATCTCAGGGCGTAATTCAACATTACCCGGCTTGTAAACACCATGTACATTACCAAAGCTAGCGGCAACAGAGAAATGGCCGATTGGGTTTAACAGGTCATAAGCTGCCAAAACATCTTCGGGTTGGGTGTAAAGGTGGTCGGTACTCGCGCCTTCTTCAAGGTCATGCCCCACGCCATCTTCTTCACCACCGGTGATGCCCAATTCAATTTCTAGTGACATATCGATTTTGGCCATACGCTCTAAATAGCGAGCAGATGTTTCGAGGTTTACACTTGTATCTTCTTCTGACAAGTCAATCATATGGCTTGAGAATAAAGGATGACCGTGGGTTTTGTAATAAGCTTCACCAAAATCTAGCAGGCCGTCAATCCAAGGTAAGAATTTGCGGTTGGCATGATCGGTATGTAATACAACAGCTACGCCATAATGTTCGGCCATTAGATGCACATGATGGCAAGCAGATACGCCGCCTTTTACCCGTGCGGTGTGCGAATCGGCCAATGAAGGGCCGCCCCAAAATGCCGCGCCGCCATTTGACATTTGAATGATGATGTCAGAGCCGGCTTTGGCCGCAGCTTCTAGTGCCGCATTGGCAGTGCTGGTGCTGGTCACGTTAACCGCAGGTAGTGCATAACCGCCAGATTTACATGCATCGACCAATTCGAAATATGCTTTACCAGTCACAACGCCTGGTTTTAAAGAATTCGTACCCATTATATATTCCTCTTCATGAGTTATCTAAAATTATCATTCTTCATCATTTTAAGGCTCAAACATTGCCTCTTGTTTACTCAACTTATTTATGTTTCTCAAGTCCAAACGCTGTTTTGCGCTTTATCAGGCATTAAACAATTGGCGGAAAACGGCTGGTTTTCACATCCAATTGCAACTCGGTTACAAAATCATAACTGTCACCACGGTAAAATGAGCGGGTGAACTCGACCGCCCGGCCGTCTCTTAAATAAGAACGTCTTTCCATATAAAGCGCCACACTATTGGCACCCAAATTCAGCAATTCGGCCATTTCGGCGCTGAACAATTCTGCCCGTAGGCGCTGCAATGCGCGGTAAGGCCGGTGGTTTGTCGAGGTCAGCACATCATATAATGACAGACTGACCAAATCAGGCGATGGTAAAAATATGCGCGGCACGGTGGTATATTCAATGGCCACTGGTTTATCTGCACCATAACGTATACGTGCCAGGCGCGAAACTTCTGTACCTGGCGAAATGTTAAGCGCCATGGCTTCTTCAGGGCTGGCGACGCCGATGGAGCGGTCAAGCCATTTGACCCCGGGGGTCATGCCACGTTTGGCCATTTCTTCGGTAAAGCCGGTCAGTTTAGACATGGGCTGTTCCATACGGCCTTTCACAAATGTACCCGCCCCTTGGCGCTGCACAAGCAAGCCTTCATCAACCAATTCGCGCACCGCTTTGCGCACGGTCACGCGCGATATGCCCAAATCTGCCGCAATGTCCCGCTCAGCAGGAATGGCATCATCAACCGCAATCGCGCCCAGCTCCATCGCTTCTTTTATCAATTGTTGCAATTGACGATAAAGCGGTGTGGGGCTGCCTTCATTTAGGTAGAAATTTGAAAATACTGAACTCTCAGATTTAGCCATTGCATATGCCTTATTCAGATTCACGAAGAAGCTATTCAAATAATGTTATGAACCATATGTACCAATTTGGTCGTTTAGTCTATAGAATATCGCAATATTCACTAAAAATATGATAAACTACAATACCAATGTAATACCATTTTATTTATGGTATTAGCCTGTGGAAATTTACACTTATAGCATATATATCAATAAGATACAAAACTACCATACAAGTATAGGCGACTTAACTATAGCAAAACATAATACCATTTATACAAATTATTGACAGAGGTATTGTATTGGTTTCTAAATCGGCTATAACCATATTGTGAACTTTTGTTGGACACGTTTTTTGTCAGAGTGCTCTTCGGAGCACACGCCCAATTTAATCTGATATTATAACATACGCCCAATTTTTGTTATAAGTGAAAGTTAGACCTTCGGGTTTAATAGTGTTCATTGGTTTACATATCCTACCTTTGGTTGGCCCTTTAACCGCTCCATATCATTCTTTTAGAATGATTGGTGCGGTTTATCTTTTTAAATCTTTGATTTGAAAAGATAAACTGCACTATGTTGGGCTTTTATATTGGGCACTGCGTGCGCGATGCTCCGCATCGCTTGCTAAGCCACTCAGCCGCTGGTCGGGGGCAGATGCACCACCCAATCTAACCTCATTGCGCTTAGTGAGCGAGAATATGCCGAAACTCTGCATTTCGGTGCACCCAACAAGTTCAGCGTTTGCATCAAATTGTCTACCAGCAAACTCACAGTATGCGTCTACCCTCTTTTCCACAACTCCCATTCATCCAGTGAGCGCGTTATTTGGAAACGAGGAGCAAATGGAAACTCCGCATCCCAGTGCTATACGGTCACCTTGGCGCTGGCAATCTTCCACAGATTCTCAACCGAGTCTCTATTGCGGTTTTTTAGTCTATAGAGCCGCACCTCTAGTTCGGTTTCCCAGGTCTTAAACCGTGGTTTATTCACATCAATCGCTAAGCCAAGCTTGCCGCTTTCAAGCTCGCTCTGAATGTTAGATAAGGGCAACCAAGCAATCCCGTGCCCTTCTTCCACCATACCTTTAAGCGCTTCGGCCATCGAGTTTTCATAAACAATATTATATTCCGGCATTTCATTAATATGCCACACTTGTTCAACAATTTTCGCCAGCATGCTACCCGGCGTATACGCCAAAATGGTCGCCGGTTTTTTGGCTGTGCCCGGCCATTTGTGCATCGGCTTGCCTTTGTCATTCAATTTCGACACCGGCACCAAGCGATCTTGCGACAATATAATGTAAGGATATTGGCTACTGTCTAACAAAACAGGTACTTTAGGGTGGCCAAAGGCCAAAAAGAAATCACTACTGCCCTCGGTTAAAGCCTGCATGCATTCCGCCAAATCCCGCGCTTTAATTTTAATGCTAATGTCACCCAAATGCGGCTTAATCTCCGCCAACCATTTGGGGAAAAAACATATCGCCAAACTATGCAAAGCCGCAATGTTCAAATTGGATTTATGCGCCCGATGGCCGTTTTTAATTTCATCGCGGGTGCTATAAAGCAAACGTAAAATTTCTTCGGCCGTACCGCGAAACGCCCGACCCGCCGGCGTCATGGTGATCGGAAAATTATTACGATCGACCAAATCCGTGCCAATCCAATGCTCTAGCGATTTAATCCGGCGCGAAAAGGCTGGTTGAGTGACATGTCTTATCTCGGCCGATTTGGAAAAATTACCGGTTTCAGCTAGGCTTAAAAAATCCTCGAGCCACTTAATTTCCATAACATTGCCTTTAACTCACACCCATAGAGGATTAGATCATATTCAAAAAACTTGCCAAATGGCAATGAAATATTGAAGTTTTAAGCGGTTTAAACTAAAATCCAATCTGAATAATGCAGCTGGTATGATGATATAGCCGGCAAGTCAGAGGGTATATTTTTGAAAGCCGTGATCATAAAATTATGCATAATTTGCACCTTGTGCTTGGGGCAAGC
>NVUS02000384.1 GCA_002402005.2 OCS116 cluster bacterium
TACTGGGCGTCTTATTAGCTTACCAGCCAGAGACAGATTTGACTTCTAAGAAATCATCAATGCCCCAAATGCCTGCCTCGCGGCCATTGCCGGATTGTTTATAGCCGCCAAATGGTGCGCCTGCGCCGCGTGAATGGCCGTTAATTTCGACCATGCCGGCGCGCAGGGCCTTGGCCATACGGTGGGCTTTTTCACTGTCTTGGGTTTGCACATAATGGGTGAGGCCGTAAGGAGAATCATTGGCGATTTGTACGGCATCCTCTTCGCTATCAAATGGGATGATGGACAGGACAGGGCCGAAGATTTCTTCTTGGGCGATGCGCATGTCGTTGCTGACATCGGCAAAGATGGTGGGGCGGATATAATAGCCGCGGTTGAGGCCTTGCGGGCGACCGAGGCCACCGGCGACGAGTTTTGCACCTTCGTTAATGCCAACTTCAATGAGGCCTTGGATTTTATCATATTGCACTTGCGATACGACGGGGCCTAGGTGGGTGCCGTTTTCGGATGATAATTTGACTGGGGTGTTTTGTGCGTATTCGGTGGCTTGTTTGACCGCTTCGTCATATCTGCCGCGTTGCACCAACATACGGGTTGGGGCGTTGCAGGATTGGCCGCTATTGTTAAAACAATGTGCCACACCGCGTTGAACGGCTTGCTCATCCGCATCATCGAAAATAACATTTGCGCCTTTGCCGCCTAGTTCTAGCGATACGCGTTTGATGGTTGGGGCTGCGGCTTGTGAAATTAATACGCCGGCGCGGGATGAGCCGGTGAAGCTGATCATCTCGATGTTTTCATGGGCGGAAAGTTGGGAGCCGACACCAATGCCATCGCCATTGACTAGGTTGAATACGCCTTTGGGGAAACCGGATTCATCGATCATTTCGGCGAATAACAAGGAAGATAGGGGCGCGATTTCTGAAGGTTTTAGGACGACTGTACAGCCGACTGCAATGGCGGGAATGACCTTTAGGGTGACTTGGTTCATCGGCCAATTCCACGGGGTGATCAGGCCGCATACGCCGATGGGTTCCATGAATATTCTATCATTGGGGGCGTGGTCGCCTAGCATGCGTTCGAATTTTATTTTTTTAAGTTCGACTAAGAAATCGGCAATATGGCCTGTGCCACAGCCGGCTTGTGAACCCATGGCAAGGTCGATGGGGGCGCCCATTTCGATGCTGATCATTTCGCCCATTTCGGCGCGTCTAGCTTCGTAAATGTCGGAAAGTTTTTCGATGAGCTTAATGCGTTCGGCATGTGGGGTGGCTGACCATGAGGGGAAAGCTTTGTTGGCGGCAGCAACCGCGGCATCTGTATCGGCTTTGTCGCCCAAAGATATTGTGGCGCAGACCTCTTCATTCGCGGGGTTGATGACCTCAAAATCATTTTTTACCTGCGGCAAAACCCATTGACCATCTATATAGAATTTTAGTTTTTCAAGCATGATTTGATCCTTTATTTGTTAAATAAGTTTTGACGATATTGGCGATTGCATCGCGGTTATTGGGGGTGACCATATTGGCGAGGCCATGATCGGCTTGTTGTTCTGTTAGGCCATTGCCGCGGCGGCTTTGAAGCAATGCGCTGGCATAGGATTTTGAAAATTCGGGGTGGCCTTGAACCGTGAGGCCAAAACCAGGATACCACACGGCGGCATATTTGCAAAAGTCTGATGAGGCAACGGGGATGGCGCCTGCGGGCAGGGTGGTGATTTGGTCTTGATGGTAAGCCTGTAAGGCGATTTCGTTGGGTGGATCGCCTAATTCTGTTGGCCAATTGTCGATTTGATATTGGTTGACACCCAATGCCCAGCCTTTGCTGTATTTTTCAATTTTACCGCCTAGCGCTTGGGCAATGAGTTGATGGCCGAAGCAGATGCCGAACATCAGTTTGCCAGAGGTTTTGACGTTGCGGATGAACGCTTCGAGTGGTTTGATCCATTCATGGTTTTCATATGCGCCGAATTTTGAGCCGGTAATCACCCACAGGTCGCATTCATTTGCGGCTTGGGGGAATTGATTGTCTAGCACGGCATAGGTTGAAAATTCGGCGTCTAAACCTGACAGCCAATCTTCTACCATATGGGGGTAACTGATAAATTCGTCAGTCAATTGTTCGGGAGGACGGCCAGTTTCTAATATGCCGATTTTGAATTTAGCCATTTTTGAATGCCTGCTCTTCTTCTAATCTTTGGCGTTTGATCGCGCGTTTTGAGATGATGGAGCTGGTTAGCACGCCGAAGGTGACGATGGCAATCATAATCGTCGACAATGCGTTGATTTCCGGGCTGACACCGAGGCGCACGCTTGAGTAGATTTTGATCGGCAATGTGGTTGAGGAGGGGCCGGAGGCGAAGGAGGCTATGACAAGATCATCTAATGACAAGGTGAAGGCCAATAGCCAGCCTGAGACAACGGCGGGGGCGATGATCGGCAAGGTGACGCTTTTGAAAGCATCGAACGGGGTGCAGCCTAAATCTAGTGCGGCTTCTTCGATCGATACATCGAAGCTAGCGAGGCGGGAGGAGACCACCACTGAGACATAGCACATGGAGAATGTGGTGTGGGCTAGGATGATGGTGAATACGCCGCGGTCTAGGCCGATGGAGATGAAGAGGAGTAGGAGTGAGAGGCCAGTGATGACTTCGGGCATGACGAGGGGGGCGTATATCATACTGGAAAATAGGCCACGGCCAAAGAAGCGGCCGCCGCGCACCATGATATAGGCGATCATTGTGCCTAACACTGTGGCGGCGCAGGAGGAAATAAAACCAACTTTAAGCGTGACCCATGCGGCATCTATGAATGCATCATTGCTGAATAGGGATATATACCATTTGGTGGAAAATCCTGCCCAGACTGTGACTAGTTTTGACGAGTTAAAACTGTAGATGATGAGGATCAGCATTGGGATATAGAGGAAGGCGAAGCCTAAGGTGAGCGAGACTGCGTTGAACCATGTGAAGCGTTTCATTGTTCGGCCTCGCGTTGTTTCTGTTCACTGCGTTGGAACAGGATGATGGGTATCATCAGGAGTAGGAGCAGGACGACCGCGACCGCTGAGGCGACAGGCCAATCGCGGTTGGCGAAAAATTCTTGCCACAATATTGTGCCGATCATTAATGTGTCTGCGCCGCCTAAGAGTGATGGGATGACAAATTCGCCTAAGACTGGGATGAAGACTAAGAAACAGCCCGCAATGATGCCGGCTTTTGACAGCGGCATGGTGATAAGCCAAAAGCTTTGGCTGCGGTTGCAGCCTAGGTCTTTGGCGGCTTCTAGTAATGAAATGTCGAGTTTTTCTAGTGAGGCGTAGATAGGCAAGATCATGAAGGGTAGATAGGTGTAGACGATGCCGATATAGACGGCGATGTTGGTATTTAGGATGGTGAGGGGTTGATCGATAATGCCTGTCCATAGGAGGAATTGATTTAAAAATCCTTCTTGGCTTAGGATGCCCATCCATGCATAGATGCGAATTAAAAAACTTGTCCAGAAGGGTAGGATGATGATCATCATTAATGTCGGGCGCCATTCTGGGGCGGCGTTGGCCATGCCATAGGCGATGGGATAGCCGATGAGTAGGGTGAATGTGGTGGAAATGAGCGCGATTTTTAGGCTGGAGAGATAGGCTTTCCAATAGAGATTGTCTTCGGCTAGAAAGATATAGTTTTCAAAATCTAGCTGGCTGAAAAAATCGACTATACCTTGCCAGCCTTGGCTTAGGGTGAAATATGGCGTATAGGGCGGGATGGCCATTTCGGTATCGGACAAAGACATTTTGACCACAATGATGAACGGCACTAAAAACAGCAATAGCAGCCAAGAATAGGGGACGAGGATGAATAGATATTTGCGAAAATTCATAACATCTCCCTCATTTGGTCAAAACAATGCCGGCGGTTTCTGTCCATGACAGCCAGACTTTATCTTCCCACGTATAGCGGCGGCGTGACAGACGGCGGGTATTGGCGGCTTGGGCTTTGATCATATGTCCAGAAGCGAGGCGCACTTTATAGATGGAGACATTGCCGAGATAGGCTATGTCGTGTATGTGACCTTCTATAGCATTTGCGGCATCGGCCGGTCGTTCGGCTGCCATGGCGATTTTTTCGGGTCTGATGGCGAAAGTGACCTTTTGGCCATCTGCTATATTTGTTGTGGTGCTAGCGGTGAGGGCGGGTTGGTTTTCTGCCCAGTCAATTTTGATTTTATCGCTATCTATGGTGTTGGCATTGCCTTCGATTAGGTTCACATCGCCGATGAAATCTGCCACGCGGACACTCACGGGAGCTTCATAAATGCGGTCTGGGGTATCGATTTGGATTAATTTGCCTTGATCCATAATGCCGATGCGGCTTGATACAGTCATCGCTTCTTCTTGATCGTGGGTGACGATGACAAAGGTTGTACCGAGTTTTTCTTGAATGTCGACCAGTTCGAATTGGGTTTCTTGGCGGAGTTTTTTATCTAAGGCGCCTAAGGGTTCATCTAGCAAGAGTAGCTTGGGAGCTTTGGCGAGTGAGCGTGCTAAGGCGACGCGTTGGCGTTGGCCGCCGGAAATTTGGTGCGGTTTGCGGCCGCCTAAATTGCCCAATTGCACCAGCTTGATCATTTCATCGACCCGACCTGCGATTTCGGATTTTGGCATATCTGAACGTTTGAGACCGAAGGCAATGTTATCGGCCACGGTTAGGTGGGGGAACAGAGCGTATGATTGAAACATCATATTGACGCTACGTTGATTGGCCGGAATGGTGCTGATGTCTTGACCATCGATAAAAATTTGGCCTTGGCTTGGCGTCTCGAACCCGCCGAGCATGCGCATTAATGTGGTTTTGCCGCAGCCTGAAGGGCCGAGCAAAGCAAAAAACTCACGTTCATAAATGCTAAAGCTAACATTATCTATTGCGGTGAGGGCGCCAAAGCGTTTGCTGACGCCGCGA
>NVUS02000385.1 GCA_002402005.2 OCS116 cluster bacterium
CCGGTTCGTGCAATACTATGGGCACGGCCAGCACCATGGCCAGCATGGCCGAGGCGTTGGGTATGGCATTGTCCGGCAATGCAGCCATTCCGGCGGTCGATAGCCGCCGGCGGATGATGGCACAGCTTACCGGCAGGCGCATTGTCGACATGGTCAAAGATGATTTGAAACCATCCGACATTCTAACCCGCCAAGCGTTTGAAAATGCCATCCGCACCAATGGCGCAATTGGTGGCTCGACCAATGCGGTGATTCATTTGCTCGCCATTGCGGGGCGCGTGGGTATTGATTTGGATTTGAATGATTGGGACACATTGGGTCGTGACATCCCAACCATTGTCAACCTCATGCCATCGGGCAAATATCTGATGGAAGAGTTTTTCTATGCCGGTGGCCTGCCGGTGGTGATCAAACGCCTTGGTGAAGCCGGCAAATTAAACAAAGAGGCGCTCACCGTGTCAGGCAAAAATATGTGGGACGAGGTCAAAGACGCCAAAAACTGGAACGAAGATGTCATCCTGCCGGTCGAAAAAGCCCTCACCCAACAAGGCGGCATCGCAGTGCTGCGCGGTAACTTAGCGCCCAATGGCGCAGTGTTAAAACCCTCTGCCGCCAGCGAACATTTGCTACAGCATACCGGCCGCGCCGTGGTGTTTGAAGATATTGATGATTACAAGATGCGCATCGAAGATGAAGATTTGGACATAGATGAAAATTGCATCATGGTGCTGAAAAATTGCGGGCCAAAAGGCTATCCCGGCATGCCAGAAGTTGGCAATATGGGCTTGCCGCCAAAAATACTGCGCAAAGGCATTAAAGATATGGTGCGCATATCCGATGCGCGGATGAGCGGCACAGCCTATGGCACAGTGGTGCTGCACACATCACCCGAAGCCGCAGCCGGTGGGCCGTTAGCCATTGTCAAAACCGGCGACATCATCACGCTTGATGTGCCAGCCCGCAGCTTGCATTTGGATATATCGGACGAAGAAATGGCCAGCCGCTTGGCCGCTTGGCACTCGCCAATAAAAGCGCCTAAATCTGGCTATGCCAGCCTGTTCCACACCCATGTTAAAGGTGCAGATACTGGTGCAGATTTCGACTTTTTGGTCGGCTGCCGCGGCAGCGATGTTGGGCGAGATTCACATTAATGGATAAGAATATGAAAACCAAAATTGCCATAATCGGCCTCGGCAAAATTGCCGTTGACCAGCATGTGCCCTCACTGGGGCGCAGTGATAAATATGAAGTTGCGGCCATTGTCAGCCGCAATGCCAAACTTGACGGCATTGATGCGTTTGAAAATATTCAAGACATGATCAAAGCCCGGCCAGACATCAGCGCCGTGTCACTTTGCGTGCCGCCACAAGTGCGGTTCAAAATTGCCAAAACTGCGCTTCAAGCCCGGCTTGACGTGATGCTCGAAAAACCACCAGGCTCGACACTTGCCGAAGTGTATGCGTTAGAAGATTTAGCCAAGCAAAATGACTGCACTCTATTTGCTACCTGGCATTCACGTTTCGCCAATGGCGTGGCCATCGCCAAACAAAAGCTGCTGTCGCTCGACATTAAAACTGTAGAGGTGATTTGGAAAGAAGATGTCAGACGCTGGCATCCCGGCCAAGATTGGATCTGGCAACCCGGCGGTTTGGGCGTATTTGACCCCGGCATCAACGCCCTGTCAATCGTCACCGAAATTTTGCCCGAAAAATTCTATTTAACCGATGGCGTTTTGCACATCCCGCAAAACCTATACACACCCATCGCCGCCGATTTAAATTTCAAAACCGTCAGTGGCAAACCGGTCACAGCAACTTTTGATTTTCTACAAACCGGCCCACAAACCTGGGACATTAATATCGAAACCAATCAAGGCTTACTAGCTTTGTCTGGTGGTGGCGCAAATGTCACCCTCAATGGCAAAACCTTGGTCGCGTCCGATGCTTTGGCGTCAGAATATGACCGTATATATGCACGTTTTGCAACTCTCTTGGCGCAAAACTCCTCCGAAGTGGATGTCACTCCACTTATGCATGTGGCTGACTGTTTCATGCTGTGTAAGCATGAGGCAGCCGCGCCATTCATTGAATGACCGCTCGACGGGACAAAGAAAAATCAGATGAAATGTTGACCTTTTGGCAACTCCGCAATGCGCTTTTTACACAAAGCTTTGATCGCCGCCGCTATCCACATCGAAAACATTTCATCATAAAACCCCTCAACGCCCGAGCAACCCACCACAATGCCATCCAAGACAACCGAGCCCCAATAGGGCGTATCACCTTCACAAAAATATTGCGGCTCAACCATGGCCGAACTCAAACCAGTGCGTACCGATTTTTCAGCTTTTGACAATGCTATGCGTTCATAATCTAACGCCCACCCATCAATATCGCCAAACCCCGTAACCAGTAAACAATTGTCTTTAAATGATTTGCTGGCATCATTGGAGTTGATGGCTTCAACCGCCGAGATCACCACTGCCATATCTGTTTGATTGGCATATTTTTGTAAAAATGCCTCAATATGTGGTGATACCATATCGAAAGCTTCTTGCGCCAAAGCATGGTTAAGAATTGCACGGGTCATATATATATTTCCAAAAGTTAGATTGCTAGCTCACTAAACAGTGTCTTTTTGCCAGTATCGCAAATATTTTCATTCTGTCAATCAGTCAAATTTCTATAAAAAATGAATTAAATTTTTGCATTAAATTTTCTAATTCCAATTTTAATTAGTACTATTATATTATTTTTACAAAAATAACCGTTTGAATTATAACAAGAAAATATTTAAGTTCGCAAAAACTTATTAGATTATTTACATTAGTAGTACTATATGACATATTAATTTTGTTCATAAATACAAATATTTTGGGAGGAATATAATGATCTTTAAAAAAGTTCTCGCACGTGCGGCAGTTGTCGCCACGATTGCACTATCCAGCACATCAGCATTGGCACTCACTGTCGGTTTTTCACAAATCGGTTCTGAATCTGGTTGGCGCGCTGCCGAAACCACAATCACTTTGCAACAAGCCAAAGACCGTGGCATCGACCTTAAATTTGCTGACGCACAGCAAAAACAAGAAAACCAAATCAAAGCCTTGCGCTCATTCATCGCCCAAGGCGTGGATGCCATTCTCATCGCACCGGTTGTAGCCACTGGTTGGGACAGCGTGCTTAAAGAAGTTAAAGAAGCTGGCATACCGGTTATCTTGCTCGATAGAACCATCGATTCATCAGATGATTTATACCTAACAGCGGTAACCTCTGACTTTATCTATGAAGGCAATGTTGCTGGCAAATGGCTGGTCGATGCTGTCGCTGGCAAAGAATGTAAAGTGGTTGAGCTGCAAGGCACAACTGGTTCTGCCCCGGCCATTGAGCGCAAAAAAGGCTTTGAGCAAGCGCTTGAAGGTACAAATGTATCCATCATCCGCAGCCAAACTGCCGATTTCACCCGCACCAAAGGCAAAGAAGTTATGGAAAGCTTCTTAAAAGCCGAAGGTGGCGGCAAAGACATTTGTGCGCTATATGCCCATAATGATGACATGGCGGTCGGCGCCATTCAATCCATCAAAGAAGCTGGGCTTAAACCTGGTTCAGATATTTTAATCATATCTATTGATGCGGTGCCTGATATTTTCAAAGCTATGGCAGCCGGCGAAGCCAATGCCACAGTGGAGCTAACGCCAAACATGGCCGGCCCGGCGTTTGATGCTTTGGATGCTTTCCTAAAAGACGGCACATTGCCACCAAAATGGATTCAATCCGAATCTCGGCTTTATACGCAAGAAGATGATGCTATGGCGATTTATGAAAAGAAAAAAGGCTTAGGCTACTAAGCTCAAACTCATAAACATCTTTCCTAAATATAGGCTGGTTTCGAGGTTAAAACCTCAAGCCAGCCTGTATTGTTAAAATATTTGAGGTTATATGCAAAATACGCCTGCCTTATTAGAAGCCCATAAAATCAATAAAATCTTCCCCGGCGTTGTGGCGCTGGATAAAGTCGATTTCATTCTCAAAGCCGGCGAAGTCCATGCCTTATTGGGCGAAAATGGCGCGGGCAAATCCACCCTCATCAAATGCCTTACCGGCGCTTACAAACGCGATGGCGGCGATATATTGCTCAACGGCCAAAGCATCAGCCCGCGCGATACGTTAGACGCGCAAGGGTTGGGCATCGGCACTGTATATCAAGAAGTTAACCTACTGGCCAACCTCACCGTGGCCGAAAATATGCTGCTCGGCCGCCAGCCCAAACACTGGGGCATTGTGCAAACCAAACAAATGAACCAAATGACCAAAGACATTTTAAACCAATATGGGCTTAATATCGATGTCTCGCAATTGCTGTCTGCCTATAGCGTCGCCATCCAGCAAATCATCGCCATTGCCCGCGCGGTCGATCTTTCCGGCAAAGTGCTGATTTTGGATGAACCCACCGCAAGCCTCGATGCCAAAGAAGTGCAAATGCTATTTGGCGTGATCCGCAAATTAAAACAAAAAAACATTGGCATTATATTCATCTCACATTTTTTAGATCAGGTGTTTGAAATCAGCGACAGCATCACCGTATTGCGCAATGGTCGGCTGATCGAAACCGTGGCCACCAATGAAATTAGCAGCATCGATTTGGTGACCATGATGTTGGGCTATGAATTGGGCGAAGAGGTCAAAGCCAAATCCGATGACGACATTGAACGCGAAACTTTGGTTGAATTTAAAGATTTTGGCCGCAAACAAATGATCGAAGCTTTTGATTTAAAAATCGGCAAAGGCGAAGTGGTCGGCTTTGCCGGTCTACTGGGTTCGGGCCGCACCGAAACCGCCGAAATTCTATTTGGCGTCACCCCGCATGATAGTGGCAGCGCCACTTTAAATGGACAAGACATCAACCTTTCATCACCCCGTGCCGCCATTGCAAATGGCTTTGGTTTTTGCCCCGAGGATCGTAAAAGTGATGGCATCATTGCCGACCTATCAGTGCGCGAAAACATCATTTTGGCTTTACAAGCCCAGCGCGGTTGGGCCAATCCATTGCCAAAAACCGAGCAGTTAGAAATCTGCAAAAAATACATCAAAGCCCTAGACATCCGCCCACCAGACCCCGAAAAACCAATCCGCCTCTTGTCCGGCGGCAATCAGCAAAAAGTTATTTTAGCCAGATGGTTAGCCACAAACCCTGATTTCTTGATTCTAGACGAACCGACCCGCGGCATTGATGTCGGCGCCCATGCCGAGATCATCCGGTTAATCGAAAACCTATGCGAAGATGGCATGTCACTGCTGGTCATTTCATCAGAATTGGATGAGTTGGTCGCCTATAGCCACCGCATTATTGTGGTGCGCGATCATCAACATGTCGCCGAATTGATTGGCTCTGAAATCTCGACCGATAGCATTGTCGAAACCATCGCCGCCGATCTTAATTTGGTGGATAGTGATTACACTCTGAAAGGCGTCATTTCATGAAAAACCTCACCCGTTTTGCGCCGCAATTGGTCACTTTGGCGGTGATATTATTGCTAAATTATTTGGTATTCCCCGATTTTTTTAAAATAGAAATTGCCAA
>NVUS02000386.1 GCA_002402005.2 OCS116 cluster bacterium
ATAATTTTCATACGTGATAACTCGTCAATCAGCGTATCAACAGTGCCATCAAACTTATGATTATCCCTCATTGTTTCGCCAGATTTACGTTTGCTGGTCAATATTTTCTCTGCAATATGTAAATATAACGTTTCGGCGCCACGTATCTTTAAAATTTCTCTTCTGAAATTTTGATTTCGTTGCAAGACATGAAATATAATCGGGTAATTACACCACTTGTCATTTTGATAGATTATTCCACTAAAATCAGATGATTCTATGAGCGAATGAAGCATTGATAAGTAATATCTAGAAAGATATTTTTTACTACGTTCTGCACGCAACGATGCGTTTACAATACATTCGATAAATTTCCCGCCTTCACCTGCAATTGTATTTAGTAAATCTTCACCTTCTTCTTGCTCAACAGGAATGAGTGATTCCAAACTTTTATATTCAAATTTTACATCATAATATGGCTGCCATTTTAACGTCAACCGATTGTCGGCAATCGGAAAAGCTGATTTGATTAAATGTTTATTGCTAAATTTCTTAAAGGCTGGAGAATGCTTTAACTTTCCGGGAACATATATAAAACCAACCCCTTTAAAATTTTCTTGCTCATAATATGCAGGAATAACATCTTTGCCAAATGCACTGCCCCGAATGTCTTTTGTAAATCCCTCTTTTGTGGTTAATAAATCTCCAACCGATTTTTCATCCAAAATCCCTTCGCATATTGCGCCTTTAAAAAATATATTTTGAGAAAACAATCTTAATATTATGGATTGGCAAAAATACTTAAGTTCTTCGAAATTATCAATTTCAATATATATTGAGTCTGAAAAAATTCTCATCGAAACGTTGCAATTCAGTGAAATGGCCTGCGATTTCGCGGTTTGAATGAATTCAGTTATTTTTTGGGAAAACTCATTTTCACTTAATTTTGAGCTCTCTTTCGTACCCAACATATCGAGAAATATAACCCAAGATTTTACCTGCATAATTTTGCCTCTAAATTTCTATTCTAACCAAATATAAAAAATTCTCTCGACTAAGATTTCTAATATGCTCTCGATAAATATACTCTTTGGAATTCGGTTGGGGATTAATTGTTAATTTCAACAAACCAAACTCGCATTTCCCAGTTTTCCGATAATCTAAATTTGAGAACAAGCTATACATTCTGCCTTTGACAGAGTCTGAAACGTTAGTTTTTGAACCTTTTCGAAGTACAAACATATATTGCCCTGGCGCAGCATTTTCTATGCATTTGGTCAGTGCTTTTACAGGTAATTGTTGCCCAAATTTAGGATGCTTCAAAAGTAATTTTGTATAAATTTCAGCCTTACTCAAATCTTCAATTAAATATCCAAAAAATTCACCCCAAACAGAGACAAAATTCTCTAAATGTTCATTCATTCCAAAAACTCCACCTTTTCTAGAGAAATTAGAAAATGAAACATAAGGGCTATTCTCATTCAAACCAATTGACTTTGATTCTGCTGGATATTTGCTAAGCAAAAACTTTGTTTTTTTCCGTAATATTGTCGGCACATCATGCCCCATTGACTTAAAGATAAAGTCTGGAACAAATGAATTTGCAAAACTTAAATCAAGCAATGTATCAAAAACAAGCCCTTTAAAATCTTGCTCTGCAACACCTGCACGGCATACTTTATCATTACGCTGATGAGCGCTCCAGCTTGGCCTTCCGTCAAACTCAACTGCAACCAATAATTTATGATTGTCGTTCAAAATCGGCAAGCTTTGAATGGGTTTATCAGAGATAATAAAACGCGCTGCCATATGCAATTGCTCCTGGTCTCCACTATTTGGAGCATAAACATTAAAATCCCAATCATCAGTATCACGGTGCTGATATTTGAATATTATTCCCGATAAAGATAAGCCAAACTCATCAATAAATTTATTTTTTTTAAGCGGGCGCAAAACTTTTTCCCATGCGCTGTTAAATTCAAAAAGCGGTGCCAAATCTGCATTCTCTCTCGAAAATCTAGAGGTTCCCAATCTTTCTGATCCCATAATTCACTCCATTGTAAAATTCTACAACTGAGGAATATCGCATCTTTAAGCGTTGGCCATAAGACTTGCCGAATTGACAAATATACTTTTAGTTGTATTAAAGAATATTACACTAAAATGAATAAGTCCTTAATGCAACAGAATTATGAAATCCTTAAGCAATACTCAAAAACAAACCAAATGGCAGTAATAATTAAATGAATACTTCAACTGGAGTGGCTATCAAGCAATTGAATACACCAAAACAATCAGGTGCTAAGTTGGTAAATAAATGGCATATAACCAAACTCTAACGCCTAAATTTAAAGCTATAAAGCCCAACCACCGCCAACAATAACAAACCCATATAAAGCATCACATCAGGCGCTGAATCCATTGGCCGCATATATTCCAAATAAAACCCAACAACCGGCATGGATAGCGGCACTAACAATTGCCTTAAGCCGCCATAGGTAGCAAACACCCGCCCACGCATATTTTCGGGTACATGTTTCTGCAAATAAGTTGCCTCTAACGGCCCAGAAAAACCCAAAAACAACCCCATAATGCCGATGATAATGGCAAACGGCCACAGGCTGGTGGTAAAATTAATGGCAATAATGCTCAGCGCCAACCCCGTATAACCGAATGACAAAAGGTTACGATAATCAAATTTTTCGCCCAAAAATGTGTAAAGCAAAGTGGATGACATAGTGCCGGTGGCAAAAAATACCATAATGATGCCTTGGTCAATCGGCGATTGTAAAATCTGATTGGCAAAAATCGGCAAATATAAGAATAACAAAACCGACAAAGCCATCGAAATGATGGCGCTTAAAATCACAATGATCAGTGTTTGTTTGTGCTCATATATGTAAGTGAAACCCGCCAAAAATTCTCTCAAACTCTGGCGATTTCCTTGGCGTGGCGGTTTTACCAAATGTTTTTGCAACAATAACAGACCGATAACTGGTATCAAAAAACTAAACGCATCAAACCATAACAGATTAATCACCCCATAAAGGCTGATTAAGACGCCGGCCAATAATGGCCCACAAAGGTCCATCGCGCTTTCAACCAACGAGTTAAAACCATTAACTTTTTCGCGCGCCACATCACTCACGTCTAATTGAGTGGCAAAAATCACGTCTTTGGCGCTACGCCCAGGGCTGTCCAATACCGCACTTAAAAATATCAATATCACCAATAAGCTCATGTCTAATTGGTCATAAATAAACAATAAAGGTATCAAAGCCACAGCAAAAAAATTAAGTAAATCAGAATATTGCGATGTCTTTACGCTGCCGAAACGGTCTATCAAGCCACCGCCGATGATAGAAGATAAAAACACCGGAATGAACTTAAACCCCAGCAATATACCCACATATAACGGGCTGCCGGTCATTTCCAATATTAACCACGGAATGGCAAATTCTGTTAAGGCATTGCCCAAAATAGACACACCATTAAAGCCAATTAAACTGGTTAAAATTTTACCCGAACTAGACACTTAACAACCCAAACCTATTGCCATGTTTTTTATACCGCGTATATAACACAAAAATTGTCATCACCAGCACCAAAATTTCAGCCATTGCGCCCGATAACCAAATGCCATTTTCGCCAATAAAATCTGGCAAAATAAAGGTCAGCGGCAAGGCAAATAAATAGGTGCGGCTAAGGCTCAATATGGCGCTGCGTGTGGCATCACCAATCGCCTGAAAATAAGTCGAAATAATCATCAAGGGGCCAAATAAGGTAAAGGTCAAAGTCGACATCGGCACAATGCGCGCCACCTCTAGCGCAATCACTTCGCTGCCGACAAACATGCCGGCAATGTCATATTTTATTAAATTGACCAAAATTTGCATGCCGGCACAATATATAAAGGCAACGCCAATGGCAATTTTGACGCTGCTATCCACCCGATCGGGCATTTTGGCACCGTAATTATTGCCCAATATACTCTGAAACGCCATGCTCAAACCTAAAAACGGCAAGAATAAAAATGTCATCATACGGTTGATAATGCCATAAGCCGCGATGGTGGCGCTATAATCAGCCACTCCAAATGCCTGCAAATTATAAATAATTGCCGAAGACATCAGCGAGATGCCCAAATAAGTCAGGCTGGCCGGCACGCCCAAAGCAATAAACTCACCCCAAAATTGAGTGGAGATTTTTAAATCTGCCCATGTGGTTTTGATAGTCACCCGACCCGAACGGCGGTAGAAAAATGCCGCCAACAATGCGCAAGCCTGCGCCAATATCGTGCCATAAGCACTACCAGCCACGCCATATTCAAACACCACAATCAACAGATAGTTAAATATAAAATTCAACGCCACCGACGACAGGCTAAAAAACAACATGGCGCCCATTTTGCCTTCTGCTCGCAACGTATCACTCACAATGGCCAGCACAAATGTAATCGGCGCAAAGAAAATAAGCACACTGATGTAATCATAGCCCATTCGGCTCAATGTCATATCGCCCGCAGTCACCCAAACAATCAACCCATTGCCACCCAGCAAAAACAAAGCAATCAACAATACACAAATGATCAGACTTAAAAATATGGCTTCGACAAAACTACGGTTGGCCGCCGGCAAATCACCACTGCCCAACAAACGCGCCACCACGCTGGAAAAACCACCGCTGATCAAGCTAGACAAAGCCACAATAATCATAAACGCAGGGAACATAAGCGTCACCGCAGTCAATGCATCCGCCCCAACAAATTCACCCAAAAAATAAGCGTCGACCAAGGTGAATGTACCATTGACCAGCATGATAAATATAATCGGCGCGGCGGTGGTAAAAAATAATTTAGGCAAAGAACCGATTAAATAAGTATTCTGTATTTGCGTGTTTTGGGACATTACACAGCCTTGACATAAAAATGAAATATTGTAAGTTTATTATTATTGACAATGTCAATTAACACCTATAATTGACGCTGTTAATTGAAATTCGAGTGATGAATGGCCAAAATTTTAACTGAAGATCAAAAGCAAGAAAAACGCCGTAAGCTTATCGAACTTGCCACCAGCATATTGGAGCGCGATGGCGAATCCGGTTTAACCGCACGCGGTTTGGCACGCGAAGCCGGCATCAGCCGCACCACGCCTTATTTATATTTTAAGGATAAAGAAGCGATTTTAGATGGCATTCGCTTGCAAATACTCGACCGAATCATCACTAAATTTAAACAGGTGGATGAAAAACATCCACTCACCCAAATGTATAAATTTGGTGAAATCTACACAGTTTTTGGGCTAGACCACCCAGAGCTATACCGCCTTGTCTTCACCTCAAATTTTTCACTGCGCCCAATGACGCCCGAGCTGCAACAGGCGCTAGATAATTTCCATTGCCTGATGATGAGCCCGATGCGAAAGGCCTATGATGATGGCTTACTGCGCATACCAGCCGAGCGGCTTAACTTGGTTTTATGGTCATGCACTCATGGCTTGCTCAGCTTCGCTCATTCTGGTTTTTTCGAAAAAGAGGATGTCTTGTCCCAATTACGCCAAGACATTGGGCAAATATTATCACAAGGTTTTCTAAACCCAATTAAAGATTAAAACCGTGCAAATATTCTCATCCGAAAAATTTAAACTCACGACAGGGCTAACCAAAGGTCAGCGCATTTGCGCCATTGGCGATGTGCATGGCAATGACAAGCATATGGCCGCCTTGCTCGATATGTTTGCCGCAGATAATGATGAATTTATGCATACCACATTGCTGCTATTGGGCGATTTAAACGACCGTGGCACGGGCAATATCGCATGTTTCGATTTGGCCATTTCGGCTTCGAAACGGTTTGACAAAGTGATCACCTTGCAGGGTAATCACGAAGCCATTTTGCGCATTGTGATCGAGCAGAACCGGCCAGAGTTGGATGAAAAATGGCACAAAATTTGGGCCCCAAAGCTGATAGAAGAGCTTGGCCTACAAAATCTAGATTTTGCCGATAGAGCAAAGTTCAAAGCTAGGCTAAAAAAAGCTTTCGGCAAAAAACGCCTGAAATATTTGCAACAACTCACCTCGCATTATCATAGCGGCAATTTGCTATTTGTGCATGCCGGCACAAATCCAAGCACCAGTCTTGAGGCGCATTTTGCGCAGGCTTGGGATGCTTGCTTTGGTGATCATTGGTGCTGGATACGCGCGCCGTTTTTGGACAATCCGGTCGAATTTGAAGGCCATAAAGGCCTGACCGTGGTGCATGGCCACACGCCGCAACAACGCATCGCATACCAAAAATCTGACGACTTATTTGCCGCCCATCAATGGCAAGATGGCAAGTTAAACCTAGATGGCGGCTCTTACGCCTCAGGCTGTGTCACCGGTGCTGAATTTACCCACAAAGGCTATCGGCTCAATTGCGCCATTATTTATCTATAAATTTGTGTCACCTGCGTAACAAGTTCGGAAAACATTATGATTGAGTCTCTAAGCCATATGACATTTGCGGTTAAAAACCTGGCCAAAACCGGGCAATTCTTGGTCGATATTTTTGACGCCAAACAAGTCTATGCCAGCGATGATAAAGAATTTTCGGTCATGGCAGAAAGATTTTACCTGATTGGCGAAATTTGGGTTGCCATTATGCAGACAGAGGATAATATCGAACGTTCATATAACCACATCGCGTTTAAAATTAATGATGCCGATTTTGATATGTATGAACAAAGATTGATCGATCATAAAATCGAAATGCTACCCCCACGCCCTCGGGTAACCGGCGAAGGGCGGTCGCTATATTTTTATGATTATGACAATCATTTATTTGAACTGCACACGGGCACGTTATCTGAACGGCTGGCGCGCTATCAGAAAGCAAAATAAATAATGAGCAAGCCACTCCTCGCCGCACAAAATATCCAGTTCGGCTATAATGTCGATAAGATGTTTGACGATCTGACCCTGCATATCGGTGCGAATGACCGGATTGGGCTGGTTGGCACCAATGGTTGCGGCAAGTCCACTCTGCTCAAAATCTTGAGCAAAACATTAGATGTTTCGAGCGGCGAGATCATCAATAACAACCGCATGGTCTTGTCGGTGGTCGATCAATTTGTGCCAGATGATTTGCAAAGTCAAAATATTTACCAAATTATCTTGGCGCAATTGCCGCAAGATACGCGCGATGAGAGCGCCTATCTGGTCGACATTATGCTCAAAGATATGGGCTTTGCCGAGGCCGATTTTGGCAAAAATATCGATCAACTTTCGGGCGGACAAGTTAATTTGGTGCTGATGGCGCGGGCGCTGATCAACAATCCAGATTTATTGCTGATGGATGAGCCCTCAAACCATTTGGACGTCGAAGCCATTGTCAAACTTGAACAATTTTTTATCACTCATTATAAAAATGCTTTTCTTATTATCTCGCATGATGTGGAATTGTTGGACAAAATCACCAATAAAACCATCTTCATCAAAGATGGCAAAGCCTATCAATATGATCTGGCCTATAGCGCCGCGCGGATCGAGTTTTTGGCCTATGAAAAAGCGCTTAAAAAACAAAGAGCATTAGAAGAGCAAGAAATTGACCGCTTAAGCGCCACCGCCAAACGTTTGGCCATATGGGGTCGTGAGCATGACAATGAAAAATTCGCCCGTAAGGCCAAATCGATCGAAAAGAAAATCGATAAATTAGACGGCCAAAAAACCGAAACTTTTAACCGCAATAAATATAGTTTGAACGTTACAACCGACAAATTGCGTGCCAAAACATTACTCGAAGTGCAAGATTTTCAGGTCAAAACTTTGGATGGCGCGCGCGATCTTTATAAGGTCAACGGTTTCTACATTAACAATGGCGACCGCATCATTTTATTCGGCGCCAATGGTTTGGGAAAATCGACTTTTGTTAAAAATCTAGTTGCCCAATTTGGGCAAGATAATGTTGCCAACATTCGCTTTAACCCGCAAGTGTCACTCGGTTATTATGATCAGGAACAACAACAATTGGATGGCTCAAAAAGCATTTTCAATTATCTAAATGACCTATTCGATATGCCTGATTTGGAAATTCAGCGCGCCATCTTACAAGCCGGTTTTGACTATGATGAAATGGACAAAAAAATCTCGCTACTTTCAGGCGGTGAGAAGGCGCGAATCCTGTTCACCAAACTCAATTTACAACGGCCGAATTTTATCATTTTAGATGAACCAACCAATCATATCGATCTATATGGCCGCGAGCAATTGATCCGCCAGCTCACCTCGTCTGGCGCCACCTTGCTCATCATCGGCCATGATCGAAAATTCTGTAGCATAGTCGGCAATCGGTTTTTTATGATTGAACGCAATAAATTGGTCGAAATTGAAGATTCATCGGTATTTTATAAAAGTCTAAAATCAGCAACTCCAACGCTAGTAAAGACAGAGTCGGAAGCGAAACAACAATCTAAGCAAAATGAATTGGATGATGAAGAGCAAATTTTAGAACGCGTGCTAAAGTTAGAAGAGCTACTCGATGCCGACATTGGCCGTAAAGCAAAACACCAAAAACCCGCCCTGCAAAAACAATGGCAGACCGAAATTGCGACGCTTTATGAGGCCTTAAATGACTAGCCGTGGTGAATTCTTAGCCCATTTGGTGGAACGAATATTGCAAGCACAAACCACCGGGATTTTACGCGTTGGCATTAATGGTGTTGATGGCAGCGGCAAGACCTGTTTGGCCGATGAATTGGCGCCATTATTGCGCGCACAAAATGCCAATGTCATCCGCGCCTCTATCGATGGTTTTCACAACCCA
>NVUS02000387.1 GCA_002402005.2 OCS116 cluster bacterium
TCTCCTCATTCAAAGTGATGATAATGACACTTAACATAATTGATTGCTTCCCTAAAAATTTGGCATAATATCTATGTTCTGCACATATAGTGGCTTAAACATAAATGTCAATTGTGACGGAATTATTATCAAGCAGATTTGGGAGGGTGAATGGCGCAGAATGTAGGGAATCTATGGCATTTGGCCGAACCAATGACAGAATTAAAATCACTTGATGAGGTTTTGCAGGCTGATGTGGCGATTGTGGGGGCAGGTTATACCGGGCTTTCTTGCGCATTGCATTTGGCGCAGCAGGGCAAAGATGTGGTTGTGCTTGAGGCGCGGGACATTGGCTATGGCGCATCTGGCCGCAATGTTGGGCTGACCAATGCCGGGCTGTGGATTATGCCCAAGGAAGCAGAGCGATTGCTAGGTGCTGAACGTGGCAAACGCCTGAACCAGTTTTTGATTGATGCGCCGCATTATGTTGACCAGCTGATTGAAACACATGAAATTGACTGTGACTATAAGCGCAACGGCACATTGCATTTGGCACACAATAGGCGGGCGGTGGTTTATCTGAATAAACGGGCTGCGCAAATGGCAGAATATGGCGCAGATGTGAGCTTGCTTGATAGGACATCGGCATTTGAATTGACCCGAGCTGAGGGTTATTTTGGTGCGTTAAGAGATGCTGGAGCAGGTACATTGCAACCACTTAAATATTGCATTGGTTTGACACGGGCGGCGCTGGCTGCGGGAGTGCGGATATATACACATAGTGCGGTTTTGGACATTGAGCGAATCAATGGAAACATTGGGAGAAACATTGCAGGAAACACGCGGCTTAAAACTCAAAATGGCTATGTTACCGCTGGTAATATTATTTTGGCAACCAATGCTTATGAAGAAAAGATAAGTTATAACAAAGGGCTGTACACTCCTCTATATTATTGCCAGCTGGCGAGCGAAGTTTTAAGCGAGGCACGGCGCGAACAATGCTTACCAGCGAATATGGGTTGTTGGGATAGTGGGGCGGTGATGCGGTCGTTTCGTACCGATGCAGCGGGGCGGTTGTTGGTTGGCACGGTTGGCAATATACATACAGCGAGTGCAAATGGCCTTAAAAACTGGTCGCAACATGTGGTGGGCAAGACATTTCCGCATATTGGTGAGCTGAATTATCAATATGCATGGGCAGGGCGGATTGCCAAATCGGTGAATAATATACCGCAAATACAAGAGTTGCATAAAGGCTTGTATCAGATTGTCGGTTATAGTGGCCGCGGCATTGCACCGGCCACGGTGACTGGCAAATTGATGGCCGACTATTTATGCGAAAATATATCGATAGATGAGTTGCCATTGCCGTTTAATGCGCTTAAAAATATAAGCTTTAATAGGGTGCGGGCAGCCATTTACGAAATTGGTTGTCAAATGTCGCATATCAGCGATTTTATAATGAGGTGAAACATGGAAATGAACGAAATTTATAGCCAACTTGGTTTGGATGATGGCTTGATTGCTGGCGGTGATTTGCCTGTATTTACCCCGATTGACGGTAGCAAAATTGCTGATGTGCGCATAGATGACGCGGCGGCGATTGAGAGTAAAATTGATGCTTCTGTGGTGGCATTCCAGCAATGGCGCACGGTGCCAGCGCCGCGCCGTGGCGAATTGGTGCGTATTTTGGGCAATATTTTGCGTGATAAAAAAGACGCGCTTGGCTCGTTGGTGGCGCTTGAATGCGGCAAGATATACCAAGAAGGCCTTGGTGAAGTGCAAGAAATGATTGATATTTGCGATTTTGCTGTAGGGCTAAGCCGGCAATTATACGGCCTAACCATCACGTCTGAGCGGCCATTGCATAAAATGCGCGAATATTGGCAGCCGCTTGGGCCGGTTGGTATTATATCGGCGTTTAATTTTCCGGTTGCGGTGTGGGCGTGGAATACCGCTTTGGCGCTTATCTGTGGTGACAGTGTGATTTGGAAGCCATCGGAAAAAACGCCGGTGACGGCGCTTGCCTGCCAAAAAATATTGTTGGAAGCGATGGTCGAATTTGGCGCAGATGCGCCTGAGAATTTGAGTCAATTGATTATTGGTGAACGTGATGCCGGCGCGCAAATGGTAGCCAGTCGCAAGATGGCACTGATCAGCGCGACAGGCAGCACGGCCATGGGCAAAATTGTTGGCGCGCAAGTGGCTGACAGATTTGGCAAAAGCATTTTGGAATTGGGTGGTAATAATGCCATCATCGTCGCGCCTTCGGCGGATTTGAATTTGGCGTTTCAGGGTATTTTGTTTGGTGCGGTGGGGACTTGTGGGCAGAGATGCACATCGACCCGCAGAATTTTTGTGCATGATGACATTTACGATACACTGGTGCCGAAATTAAAAGCCGCTTATGGGCAAATTAACATTGGTGACCCGCTGGATGAGGCGGTTTTGGTTGGCCCATTGATTGACGAAAATTCATATAATAATATGCAAGTGGCGTTAAAATTGGTAGCGCAAGACGGCGCTGAAATTTTGGGTGGTGAGCGGATATTGCAGGAAAAATATCCGGATGCTTATTATGTAAACCCGGCGATTGTTGAGCTTGAAGGCAATGTGCAGACCGAGACATTTGCACCGATTCTTTATGTATTTAAATATAGTGATTTGGATGATGCGATTGCGCGGCAAAATGATGTGCCACAAGGCTTATCTTCTGCGATATTCACTCGTGATGTGCTGGAAGCCGAGATTTTCACCAGTGAAAGCGGTTCTGACTGCGGCATTGCCAATGTCAATATTGGCACATCTGGTGCTGAAATTGGCGGCGCGTTTGGTGGCGAGAAAGAAACTGGTGGCGGGCGCGAATCTGGCTCGGACGCTTGGAAAGGTTATATGCGGCGCATGACATCAACTTTGAATTATTCGAAAGAATTGCCATTGGCGCAAGGCATTAAATTTGATTTGGGGGAATGATAAAAATGGCTTATTTGCAGAATTGGGACAATGCAGTTCATTATAGTGACATTGACGATGCGAAAATCAACGCTGACATTGCCGAATTGCGGGTGGAAGTTGAAGCGCTGGAAGTGGAAACCAAGACATTTGCGGATCATTTAAATGCTGAATTGCCGGCGTGGAATGATGAGATAAAAGCGCAATTGTCGGCGGTATTTGTGCGGTTAGACGCCATTTCGCCGCGCATTCACAATCTTTCTGTCTATGTGCAAAGTGTGGCGACCATTGACAGTGGTAATGTCGAAGCTAAAAAACTGATCTCGGTGATGCAAGGTTTGGGCTCGAATATGGGGCAAGCTTTTGCGCCGGTTATGGTGTTTTTAACCCGTGCATCGGATGATTTTATTACGTCGCTTTACGAGCAAGATTTTATTGCGCCTTATAAATTTAGAATAGATTATAGCCGTCAGCATAGTGACCAATTGTTGAGCGTGAATGAAGAGAATTTAATTTCGGCCATGGCGCAGAATGGTTTGCAGGCGTGGGGCAATCTTTATAATGAATTGTCATCAAGCCTTAGTGGTGAAGTGAATGGTGAAACTTATGGTTTGGCCAAAATATTCAACATGCAGTTTGATGAAGACCGTGATACGCGCGAGCAAGCCTGGCGGGCAACCCAAGGGGCTTGGTCTGGCCGGGCGGAAACAGCGGCTTATATTGTCAACAGCATTAATGGCTGGCGGATTGAGGAGCGTAAAAAACGCTCGACCATATCTGAATATCATTATTTAGATGAAGCGGTGCGCGACAGCCGGGTGAGCCGCAAAACATTGGATGCGATGATGGGCGCGGCTTATGACCGGCGCGACATTGGGCATCGGGCTTTGGCCGGCATGCAAAAACAACTCGGCGTGCGCGAAATGCGACCGTGGGATTTAACCTCGCCAGCGCCGGTGAGCAGCAATGCCACTTATACTTATGATGAAGCGATTGATTTGATTGCCAAATGCTTTAGTGCCTTTAACCCCGAAATGGGTGCATTTGTGGTGATGATGGCCGAAAAAGGCTGGATTGATGCCGAACCGACCGATACCAGACGCACGGGCGCTTATTGCACAGGTTTTAGCGAGCCACGCGAGCCGCGGGTGTTTATGACGTTTGAAGGCACGATGACCAATGTAACAACATTGGCGCATGAATTGGGCCATGCATGGCATAATTGGGTGATGCGCGATATGCACAAAAGCCTCACTCAATATCCGATGACCTTGGCCGAAACCGCGAGTATTTTTGCCGAGAATTTGGTGCGGGATTATTTGTTCACTCACGCCAAAGATGAGGATGCCAAATTGGTAATTGGCTGGAATGATGCCGAAATGGCAACGGCCATGCTGAACAATATTCCGGCGCGGTTTGATTTTGAGCGCAGCTTGGTTGATGCGCGGATAAAAGGCTTTGTGCCTGAGCCGCAACTGGTAGCGCTGATGGGTGATGCGTGGGGCAAATGGTATGACGACAGCTTGGCCGAGTATGACCCGTATTTCTGGGCGACCAAGTTGCATTTCTCTATATCAGGTATGGGTTTTTACAATTTTCCGTATCTGTTTGGCTATTTGTTTAGCTTGGGGGTTTACCAGCAAAAAGATGAGCTGGGCGATCGGTTTAACGACCTTTATACCGGCCTACTGCGCGATACTGGCAGTATGACCGCTGAACAAGTGGTGATGAAACATTTAAGCCGTGACATTGAAAAACCGGAGTTTTGGCACAATAGTTTGGACATGGTTGACAAGGCAATTGCGCAATTTGAAAACCTGCCGGTTAAAGCTTAAAAGGCTCAAATTAATCATTGGTGATGATGGTGCTGACTAACTTTATCAAGTGCGGGTGACAAAATGAATGCGAAAATTCATGTCGAATGGGGCGCGCGGGCGTTGGATGCCAAAGCCGACATAATGGTGATTGTGGATTGTTTGAGTTTTAGCACCGCAACCACAGTGGCGACGGCCAAAGGTGCGCGGGTTTACCCGTTTTCATTAAAAGATGAGGCTATTGATTTTGCCGTTGCGCTAAATGTGCCTTGCGCCAATAAACGCAGTTTGGGCGGCTTGTCTTTATCACCACCGACATTGGCCGTTTTGGGCAAAGCTGATGCAATTATTCTGCCATCGCCTAATGGTTCACATTTAACATTATTTGCCGACGCGCCGATTGTGATTGCAGGCTGTTTGCGCAATGCCAAAGCGGTGGCGGATTTTATCAATATATCGGGCGTGCGAAATGTGCAATTTGTGGCGGCGGGTGAGCGGTGGCAAGATGGTGGTTTGCGGCCAGCATTTGAAGATTGGATTGCCTGCGGGGCGATGATTCATTTGCTCAACGGCATATTGACTGCTGAAGCCGGTGCTGCGGCGGCATCATTTAGATGGGCAGAGCCGGATTTGCAAAAAATGCTGAAAAATTGCCTTTCGGGGCAAGAATTATGCGCGCAGGGTTTTGAGCAGGATGTGCAATGGGCGAGTGAATTGTCGCTTGAGCGGCATGTGCCAATGTTGCGCGGGTTAGATGCTTGTTACGCTGATTTTGGTGTGGCTGATGAGCGGCTGAAACCACTATCTGTGAAATATTACGAAGTCTGATATATGTTTTTGCCTTTGGCATGGAAAAATAAGGTTATCAAATAAATTTGAACGCATAAATGCGCGACCAGTACAAAGCTTAATGGGGTGAAAATAACGATGCCAAAAATGTCGCTTAAAATAAGCACAATGCCCAATAAGCTGCTGGTATATAATAAACCGCAATTGATGATGGCCTCTATCTTTCGGCCGTTTTGACCAAAGATGAATGTGAATTCGCTGACTTTATTTTTGAAAGATTTATAAGTTATCAGGCTCATGGTTATGATGAATATTCCCAAGCCTGTAAGACGGCGAGTTAGCAGTTCAGCGGTGATGGTCTGGCTGAAATATGCCCAAATATATATTGTGAAAATTAATGCTAGTAGACCATAAGCTAAATATATAAGCCACATCGGAAGATAATTGCGCAATTGGCGGTTATTCATTGAGGCGCTTCTTATTTCTGGTGTCGGGATTCGCTTTGTCACTAGAA
>NVUS02000388.1 GCA_002402005.2 OCS116 cluster bacterium
AATCTCCATACCACCGTCCAAAAACAAGGCAGCAATCAAAGCTTCGCATACGTCGCCCAATATGGTGGGGTTTTTATTGAGGCCCGATTTGGTTTCATTCGTTCCCAATATAACAAAATCATCCAATTTCAGGCTTTCTGCCACCAATGTGCAGGATTCTTTGCGCACCAATTGGGCAAACCGCAAATTCAAATCGCCCTCATCCTCTTCGGGGAATGTGCTTAATAAATATTCCGAAATCACCAAGCCCAAAACCCGATCACCCAAAAACTCCAAGCGCTCATAATGCTTTTGCGCAATGTCTCTGGTTTTCTTGGCGCGGCCGTCAAAATAGCTACTGCTATGCGTGACCGCTTGGGTCAATAAAGCTTTGTCAGCAAACTCAAAACCAATGATTTTCTCTAATTCGTCGAGTGTTTTCATAAATATATCTATTCAACCACTTTATCGAGCGACGTGAACATACGCTCAGTCCGTATATTGTCAGGCCAATTCCAAAACTTAAGGAATGAGCCGCCATTGGCCAATGATAGCAGTACAAAATCGGCACGACCAACAATATCTTCAAACGCCACCATGCGCACACTATCTTGGAAACGACTGTCGTTAGAATTGTCGCGGCTGTCGCCCATCATAAAGTAATGACCACTGGGGATTTCAAAAACATTTGTATTGTCCGCGCGCGTTGCGCCATAATCCAAACTATTATGTTTAACCCCATTGGGCAATGTTTCTAAATAACGCTCAACGGTTTTTTGGTTGCCATATTTATCAGTTTCAACAAAATCAGCAATTTTAACTTTCGGTATAGACCGGCCATTAATGTGCAACACACCTTCAATCATCTGAATTTTATCACCCGGCAAACCAACCAAACGTTTTATATAATCGGTTTTTTTATCGGCGCCTCTAAACACCACAATGTCGCCCAATTCGGGCTCAGTGCCAAATATACGACCAGAAAATGGCGCCGCTGAAAATGGGAAAGAATGTTTAGAATAGCCATAAGCATATTTAGATACGTATAAATAGTCACCAATCAACAATGTTGGCACCATAGAAGCTGACGGAATCACCACAAGCCCAAAGATGAATGTGCGAATGACCGCAGCTATCAATAGAGCTTCGACAATAACTTTTGCCAAATCCCACATTTCTTTGCCGAAGCTTTTGGTTTCTGCAGTTGAATCTTCCGACATTTATAATCCCATCATCTTTATTATATATATTTAGTTAATGGGGGTTTTTGGCTCATATTTCAAGCTGTAATTGTTTGAACATAACCACTATATTTGAAAAGTGAGTTATTTAGGCCACATATCCCGCGCGGTTTTCATTTTATCTATAAATCTATGTTTAATTGCTGCCAAAATATGCACCACAATAAAACCAACCAATATAAAAGGAAAATAGGTATGAAACAAAGTCGCCGCGTCTCTCACTTGCTTCGATACAACAAATAAGGTCGGCAAATCAAACAAACCAAAAAAGTTCGCGTCATTACTACCAGCAGTAATCACCAGATAGCCCGAAACCGGCATTATAATCATAAATAATAACAATATAGAATGCACAATTTTCGAGGCATATAGCTCATAAGTTTTTAATCGGTCATCATGTTCGGGCAATGGTTTCGCCAATTGCCAGATAATCTTAATTAGCACCAAAAAGAAAACCAATATGCCAAGCGAATAATGCAGGGCAGGCGCACTCTCATAATAAGGGCTAAAATAGTCCAACTGAACCATAATCCAACCCAGTGCCAACAGGCCGATCATCAGCAAAGCCAACAACCAATGTAAGCTCTTGCTGATAAATCCAACCTGTTTTTGCTGTCGATAATTTGTCATCTAATTACATCTGCGCGCCATCAAGATACATAGTGATGGTCACTTGCTCAACAAGTGGCCCGAGATTCATCGATACATTATAATCAGAACGATTGATGGTAAATTCGCCTTTAAAGCCAGCCACAACGTTACCGCCACGGTCTTTGCCTTCACCAATTTTTGTCACCGCAATTTCAATGGATTTGGTCACATCACGGATCGTCAAATCACCAGTTAAGGTTATATTTTCGCCATCCATAACCATACCAGTGCTCACAAATGTGGCTTTGGGAAAATCTGCGACATTAAAAAAATCACCGCTTCTTAAATGCTTATCACGCGCTGCCCAATTGCTATCAACGCTTTCCATATCGATTTCAATTTTAGTTGAATCATCGCCGAATTCACCTGAAAATTCGTTAAAACGGCCTTTCACTACGCCATAGCCAAAATGCGACACTGCAAATTCTATGGTAGAATGTGAACGGTCAATTTTATACTGTGCTGCCGTTGCTGTGCCGACAGAAAAAACACCAAGAGCCAAAACACCGGCCATTAAAATAGTGCGTGTGGTTTTCATCATATTCATATTATTCCCCAAAATTATTTTATAAGTTGATATTCATAATTACAATTATGCACAAGATATGGCGAAAATGTGTCACGTTTGATCACAATAAATTGATCGGTTTTCAAAGCATTAAAACCGTATCCAGCAAACAAGCTTGATTTCATCATATACTTTGGTCTAATCTAACCCAATGGGAAATAACTCTAAGAAATATAAAGAAAATTTATCCAACGGCACTTTATACGTCGCTATAAATAACGATTATTCCAACCAGAATATCCGCCACAAAAGCTTGGCCGTTGCCAATGCCGTGGCCGAAAGTGGTTGCGATATATTACAATATCGCGCCCGCAACATTTCCTATCATAAAATGTTAGATGAAGCCAAATCCATCGCCCAAATTTGCGCCTTACATAACCTGCCTTTTATCATAAATAACTACATAGATTTGGCGATAGATGTACAGGCAGACGGCGTGCATTTGAGCTTACAAGATGTTAGCGTGGCACAAACCCGAGCCATATTGGGCGATGAAAAATTGATCGGCCTCACTTTGCGCAGTGTTTCAGACGCACAGAATATAGATCAAACCACGCTAGAAATGTTGGATTACGTATCCGTCGCCAATATATTTGCCACAAAGTCCGACACTTCAAATGCCAAGCCACTCGGGCTTTACGAGTTAACCGACATAACCAGCATCATCAAAGACAGAGCGCCACATTTGGCAATCGTTGCCATTGGTGGCATTAATGAAACCAATATGACGCAGGTACTCAATTGTGGGGTTAAGGCCGTCTCGGTCATAAGCGCCATCTCGCAAGCGCAAAAGCCTGCTGCCGCTTGCAAGAAACTAAAAAAGCTAATTTTGAAAACGCTCAAAACCCAACCCGTTAAGGCGGTTAATGTTTAAAGGCTAAATCTAACGTTTTGCCAGTACAATCCTAAAACCTAAGTTACTCGCGGGGCGGGCGGTTGCACAGCCGCCATTATAAGTGGTGTTGACAAAAAACGGTATATGCGCCCGCTCTTCACCCCATAAAAAACGTGTGCCACAGGCTTTGGGGTCATTTAACACAGCGGCATCACTCAGCTTAGATTGGCTATCTAGCGAGCTTGTCCAACAGGTCAAAGTCCACTCCCAAACATTACCTTGAATGTCATTCATGCCCCAATCATTTTTACCAAATGCTCCTTGTATATGGGTGATTTTGGGTCGTGCCAATATCACGTCGTTAAAATCATATTCAACATATTCGGCTCTATAATGTTTGCCCATAAACGCCGCATAAGTCCATTCTTCCTCGGTCGGTAGGCGGAAATTTTGGCCGGTTTCAAACGATAACCATTTGGTGAAATTATAAGCATCAATCCAGCTGACTCTAGTCACTGGGTGATCTTCTGTTTCGCCCTTACGCATGCGGGCTTTTTTCTTACAACCGCCCATTTCATGGCAGATATTCCACTGCTTAATGGTGATTTCATAAGCCCCGATTTTATAAGAATCATTAAATTCAATTTGTTTTTTTACATATTCTGTCTTCACATAACTATAGACTGGCACTTCTAAATCCATACCGCCCTTGGGAATGGTCACCAATTGCAAATTCGGCAATGTGTTTTTATAATTTTCATTGTCACCAGCAAAAATCCAATATCCAACGCCGGCTGAAATGGTGAATAAAGAGGCGAATAAAATGGCTATATAGGGACGTTTAAGCATGAGATTATCTCAATATTAGTTATAAAAAAAGGAAGTGAAGTGACTTTAAATCGGCTTCACTTCCCCAATATTCGATGAATGACACCTAGATGCCATTCACATCTTTTGGTTTATTTTTTAATTTCTGCAGGTGCTGAAACCTGTTCCATCAAATCATTATTCCAATCGCCATCTACAACCACATGGCCAGTCGCACCCTTAAGCACAGCTTCGATCAGATTATGGTTCACATAAGCATAAACACCGGGTTGTTTAAATGTGTAGAATGCTGCACCGGCACTACCGCCAGCGATCAACCAAGTTTCTTGATTGGTCGCAGGATCATCATCAAATGAGCCACGTTCCCAAACATATTCACCATGACCACCAATTAGATGTGGGCGGGTATCACGATTGGCTTGGCTATGAATAAACAATACGCTTTCGCCAACTTTGGCAGTCATTGCATTGTCACCAGTTAACGCGCCGACAGCACCGTTAAACACTTCATGAGTTGGTGTGAGTGTATTCATCACCTCAATCATTTCTTCATAACCTTCAGATGGGCTTTCGAATTCTTTATATTCGCCTTCTTCATCTTTTGGTATGTAGAAATCTTGCTCACCAATATAATAGGCTTTGTCATAAGTTAGCGCTGCGCCGGCTTTGTCTGTCAGGCCTTCACGCGGCAATACCATAATTGCGCCATTCATACCAGAAACCACATGCCATGGAATCATAGTTCCGCCAGGTGCACAATGATAAACAAATACGCCAGCTTTGTCGGCCTTAAAGCGCAATGTCACTTCTTCACCAGGTGAAACATGGGTAAGACCACCGCCGCCCAACGCACCAGTTGCCGCATGGAAATCAATATTATGTTCGAGTGAGTTGCTTTCAGGGTTGATCAGGCGTAATTCGACATAATCGCCAACATGCACCACCATCATTGGGCCAGGCACTGTGCCTTCATAAGTCATCGCCCAAACTTTGGTACCGTCTTCGTCAATCTCAATGAGTTTTTCTTCAATAACCATTTCGAATTTAACCAGTTTGGCATCGCCTTTAGCCGCTTGATTATGTTCCATCACCATTGGTGGTGCCAATAATGTTGGGGTAATCACTTCTAGTGTAGAAAGGTCAACCGCAAAGGCTGCACTGCTGGTCATTAATAATGCCACGCTTGCGGCAAGAATATGTTTAGGGGTATTTCTTATGATTAGGTTTAACATTTTAAATCCTCATTTAATGTGTTTACAAATGAAGATTAGTGCCGCACCTATATGAAAAGAACATGACAAATGTGCGCAGCAACAATTTGTCGCAAATTTGTTTGACATAGATCAACTTACGCAAAAACTTATGCACCGCGAGGTTTTTGACATAAAAAAAGCCCCAGAAAACTGGGGCTTAAGTCTAAAATCGTTATTTAAGCGTCAGAAGCCATATAAGCTTTGTTAATCACATCTGGGTTGCGAGGTGGCTCGCCTTTGGCCAATGCATCCACATTGTCCATACCGTCAATCACTTTGCCCCAATATGTATATTGGCCATCAAGGAAGGTTGCATTGTCAAGACAGATAAAAAATTGGCTAGATGCACTATCAGGCATTTGCGAGCGCGCCATGGAACAGGCACCACGTGAGTGAGTCTCTTTGCTAAATTCAGCTTTGATATTTTTGCCAGAACCGCCCATACCCGTGCCATCAGGGCAACCAGTTTGTGCCATAAAGCCATCAATCACCCGATGGAAAATAATGCCATCATAAAAACCAGATTTAACCAGCTCTTTAATTTGCGCCACATGTAAAGGCGCAATTTCTGCATTCATTTCAATGGCGATGTCGCCTTTTGAAGTTTCCAGAATCAATGTATCTTCTGGGTTTTGGTAATCAGCCATTTGGCTCTCCATTTTTGTTGTCTTATTCTTCTATATATACTTTAAGCATTTTGTCTGGGTTCGCAGGCGG
>NVUS02000389.1 GCA_002402005.2 OCS116 cluster bacterium
AGGCCTCCAAGAAAAAACCATCGCCATACTCGTGCCATCTTCCGAGCAAACCTTGAGGTCTATTTCAACGCCTGGGTAACTTGAACTGATTTTTGTTTCTATAATATCAACCACCTCACCCTAGTGGTTGTAAATTTTACAGGCAAAGCCATTTACAAAAAACGCCGCCGTTGCATGACGGCACGGCGCATCACATTAAAAAAACATTCAACTTAACTCGCAGGCTATTAATGATGGCAACTGCATAGAAATTTGCCTTAATTAAACAGCATAGTTTATCAATTGGTAAACTTGAATTCCCACTAAGACCTTATGTTCAGTCGGTTCTTCTTGCCACCAATGGCACATAATTTTCTAGTTCTGGGGCGGGAAAGTTTACGGTTTTATTCAGCTCAGCGCTTCTATATAAACCCATCAGAATTTCGACAACCGCCAAACCATCATGAAAGTTTTCGCTTGGCAGGCTATCATTTCTAAAACATTGTACCATATGGCGATTTTCGTCGGTATAACCGTAACTAGACTCTTCATCTTCTATAACAGGCATTAAACCAGATTCAGAATTTTGCTTCTCGACTAAATCTTCACCTTCCCCGCCATCACCATCCACTGCGCGGGACATAAATATTTTCAGGCCAGAGTTTAGAGAATTATATTCCATAGCATATTCAGGGCCTAATAATTCTAACGAAATACGTAGCCCTGCGCCAACATAAGCCCAACTTGTGGTGGCTTCTATTAAAACATCATTGCCGTCTTCATCTTCTAGAATTACCAACCCACGAGCAAAATCTTCCGATGGGCGGTTGCCATAATCGACTTCACTGCCAAAGCGTTGTTTTAAATCTTCAATATATTTTGGCCGTGTCCATTTTAAATTGGCCACCGTGGCATTAACCGATTTTAGTTTTAAAGTTTTACGGCTTGCGCCAGGCTCGGTCAATAAATGCCGT
Source organism: OCS116 cluster bacterium (assembly GCA_002402005.2). Lineage (GTDB taxonomy): Bacteria > Pseudomonadota > Alphaproteobacteria > Rhizobiales > OSC116 > OCS116. The sequence goes on from NVUS02000389.1 coordinate 954, forward strand.
CCAACTTCAACACTATGGCACATCATATCCGACAAAACGCCCCCACCTTGCTTATCACCTTGCCAAAACCACGGCTCATGCGGGCCGCTATGCTCTTCGGTCGCTCGGGCCAGATATGGACGCCCTGTAGATGGCACAGCGCGTCGCCAAATAATCTCTTTGCCGCGCAATACTGGCGCGCAGAAAACCTGATTTTCTAAATAACCGTGGTTTAACTTAGCATTTTCTACCAATTCAAGCATTTGTCGCCCCTCGGCAATGGTGCGCGCTAATGGTTTTTCGCATGCAACTGCAACCAAATCTGAACGTCCTGCAACCACTTCATCATGAATGATTTGCATAATATCCAAACGGGCATGGTTAGGCGCAACAATCCATATCGCGTCAATATTGCCCGATTGCAGCATCGCAGCCAAGCTTTCGTAGCTTTTACAATCGCCTAAATCTCGTTGGTTAACATAATCGCAAAATTCAGCACGGTTTTTATCCGAACGACTATAAACCCCAACAATATCAACATGACGAACCGATAACATAGAACGAACGTGAAATTTAGCGATAAACCCACTGCCGACAAAGCCGATACGCAAACGCTTGATTGGAAATTTAGTCATTTTTTACCTCACTATTATCACTGATATTTAATTGTCTAGTGCTTGATCTGATTTTTAAATTTGTTGGCATTCGCATATCCACCGCGGTGTCTATTTTGCCATTCATAACATTTAACAACATGTGCATGGCTTGTTTGCCAATATCAATACGCGGTTGGCTGATGGTGGTTAAAGGCGGATAAAAACTGCCCGAAAATGATAAATTATCAAACCCCACTACCGATACATCTTGTGGTACATCTAGGCCAATTTTCCGCAATTCATTAATCACCCCAAAGGCCATTTCATCATTGGCAACAAATAATGCGGTTGGGTAATCTTGCGCGTTTGAAAATAATTTATGACAAGCAGCTTTGCCGCTTTCTAGTGAATAATCGCCAATATATTCCAATTTTTCAGTACTTAAGAGCTTGGCAGCTTTAAGCGCATTCCGATAACCTTTTGTCCGTAACATGCTCATTGGCTCATGTTCTGGCCCTGCAATATGAGCAATTTTCTTATGCCCTAGGTCTATCAAATGTTGTGTTGCTACTTCGGCTGCGGCTTCATTATCAATGATAACCCGCCTTAAATTGCAGTCCTTTATTTTTTCTAGCGCAATAACAATTGATGTTTCCGATGCTGGCATTTCGAGCAATTTATGTTTGGCGGGTAGTTTTCCAGTCATGAGAATCATGCCATCAACATGGCCATCTGCTAACATATTGAAATATTCATTTTCACGTTCAACATCACCCTCGGTATTGCCCATTAACACCGAATATCCTGCACGTCTTGCAATGCCTTCAACACCTTTAAATACTTCTAAATAAAATGGGTTACTCATATCGCGAACCACCAGCAATATCGCCATGGATTTTTGAATGCGCAAATTACGCGCCGCTAGGTTGGGGCGGTAATGAAGCCGATCTGCTTCTTGCTTGACTTTGTCTTTTGTGGCTTGAGTAACCCGATCAGAACCAGAAAGCGCCCGTGAAACTGTGGCCGTGGAAATGCCCAAACTTTTTGCAATATCACTGATTTTAATATTTTTACTCATTAAAATATACCACTCAACATTATCTAAAACATTCGACTCAAGCTTAACTTCTAAGCGCTTTGCTACGGCCATAAAGCGCCATCAAAATCAACAAGGTAACGCCAAATATCATCTGCCGCCCTGATTCTCCAATATTAATGGTAATCAAAATGCTCTGCAATATAATCAGCAAAATTGCGCCGACTGCTGTGCCTGTATAGCTGCCTTTTCCGCCAGCAAGAGATGTGCCGCCAAACACCACTGCAATAATAGAAGGCAATATATACTGCTCGCCAACATTTGAGAATGATGAGCCAGAATAACCCAGCAAACAAAAGCCTGCAAGAGCGGCAAACATGCCAGAAAACATATAAAGGCTAATGCGGATTAATTTAACTGGCACACCCGTCATAAAGGCGGCGTTATCATTGCTACCAATGGCATAAATTCGTGCGCCAAATATGGTATGTTTATGCATATAATATAAGCCAAGGCCAATCGCCAACCACAGCCATAATATCCCGGGCACTGTGCCAAATAACGGTTTTGTAGCAAACTCAACCAATAAAGGTGCGGCTTTGCCCGATGGCACACCATTGCGAACCACTACCAACAAACCTTGCAATACACCCAACATGCCTAAAGTCATCACCAATGGCGGGATTTGCAAAAATGTAACACCAATGCCGTTAAGTAAGCCAAACAAACCACCCAATAATAATATGGCTAATAAAGCAGGCATTATGCCCATATTTGTGCCGTCCATAATATTACCAGCAAATAAGGCGGCAATAGAAACCACACCTCCGACCGATAAATCAATGCCTTCATTGCCGCCTAAAATAACCAAATTCTGCCCTGCCGCAACGATGCCCAATAACGAGGCAACAATCAACAAGCGTATTATTTGTGCAAAAGATGCAAAACCAGGCGAAATTATATTACCCATTAATAACAAGCCAAAAATTAGCAATAATGCAATGACGATTGGTCTTTCGGTAAGTTTGGTTAGGTAGCTCATTATTTTTGCACCCTTTTAGAAATATAAATACCCGCCATTAATGCCAGTAAAATTGACAATCCTTGAATTAGATTTTGCCATTCAGACGGCGTCCCAACAAAATAAACCAAAGAGTTGATTAAGCCGATGATTAACACGCCGATCATTGAGCCAAACACCGTTACCCGACCGCCGCTTAACGCACTGCCACCCAAGACCAAAGCCGCGATGCTATAAAGTGTCATTTTACCGCCAACCAATGGGTCTCCACTTGCGGTATCACCCGTTAAGCAAAAAGCCGCAAACGCACAAAACACCCCAGTCA
>NVUS02000039.1 GCA_002402005.2 OCS116 cluster bacterium
GTGGTGTTTGCACGTGAAGAATTATTGTCATCAGCCGATGATGATCTAGAAAATTACCTAAGTGAAATTGGTCATAAAGATGCCCCAAAACAGTAAATGTTGGCAGGCAAGTGTGATGACGTTATATCCTGAAATGTTTCCGGGCTCATTAGGTATGTCCATCGCTGGCCGCGCGTTGGAAAATAACCGCTGGTCTTGCCAGACGGTGCAGATACGCGATTATGCTGAGGGTAAACATAAAAATGTCGATGACACGCCAACCGGCGGCGGCGCAGGCATGGTGCTGCGGCCAGATGTGCTGAGCAAATGCATTGCCGCGACCAAGCTTGAAGGTGATACACGGCCTTTAATCTATCTTTCCCCACGCGGCAAGACTCTGACTCAAAAACGGGTGCGTGAATTGGCAATAGGCAACGGCGTTATTCTACTCTGTGGCCGGTTTGAAGGCGTGGATCAGCGCTTGCTAGACCATGAAAATATAGAAGAGATCAGCATTGGCGATTACATTCTCTCTGGCGGCGAAGTTGCGGCTTTAACTCTGCTCGATGCCTGCGTGAGACTGCTACCCGAGGTGATGGGCAGCCACGCCTCAGGTGATGACGAAAGCTTCGAAAATGGTTTGCTGGAATATCCACATTATACCAAACCACGCGAGTGGCAAGGCCTAGAAGCCCCAGATATATTGCGCAGTGGTGACCATGGTAAGATTGCGAAATGGCGCAAAGCTCAGTCCGAAAAAATAACTCAAGAGCGGCGGCCCGATCTGTGGGCGGCATATTCTGATTCTGAGAATTGAACCACAAACTCTGAGTTTCTATCTTCCCCTTATTTCCAAAAATTCCATACATTTCAGTGAGCGCGAGTGTGGCTGAAATGTATGGGAGTTGTGGAAACGAGAGCTAGATAGAAATTCTGAGTATGTTGTAGCTTTTTCACTTGCTCATCATGTAAAACCGCGCTCTACTCACTCAAAAACAAAGTCGAAGAGGGAGACGCCTATGTTGGGGCAAATGATGAGCCAACCATTGCTGATTAGCAGTCTGGTTACACATGCAGGTAAATTTCATTCAGATCGGGATATTATTTCGGTCGAAACCGACGGCAGCGTCACCAAAACCAATTGGCAAAATGTCGAGAAACGTGCCCGCCTTTTGGCATCAGCACTCGGCAAATTGGGTCTCAAAGCCGGCGACCGCGCCGCCACCATTGCATGGAATAACCACCGGCATTTAGAAATTTACTTCGGCGTTTCGGGCGGTGAATATGTTTGCCACACCATCAACCCACGGTTAATCCCCGAGCAAATCGCTTATATTATCAACCACGCCGAAGACCAGATTCTATTCATCGATAAAACATTCTTACCAATTGCAGTTGGCCTAAAAGACCATCTAAAAACCATTAAAAATATAGTGCTCATGGGCGCGCGGGACGAGGAAGCATTGGCCGCTCTGCCCAATATCCTATTTTATGAAGAGCTCATTGCCAATGGTGATGACGATTATCAATGGCCAGAATTTGATGAAAACGCGGCCTCCAGCCTATGCTATACATCAGGCACAACCGGCCATCCCAAAGGCGTGTTATATTCGCACCGCTCAACCATGTTACATACATTCTGCGTGGTCGCGCCGGATAGCCTGAATTTAAGAGCCACCGACAATGTATTGCCGGTCGTGCCGATGTTTCATGTCAACGCATGGGGTTTGCCTTACGCAACCGCGATGACCGGCTCGCAACTCACTTTGCCCGGCCCGGGGTTAGATGGCGTCAGCCTCAAAAACCTAATCAACAATTATGGCGTGACCATCGCCGCCGGCGTGCCGACCTTATGGCAAGGCTTGCTAATTGCCCTGCGTGAAAGTGGCGAAAAGTTAGAGACACTCGACCGCACCATCATTGGAGGCGCAGCTTGCCCTCTGTCACTAATCAAAGCCTTTGAAGATGATTATGGTGTCGACATCATCCATGCATGGGGCATGACCGAAACCAGCCCGCTGGGCAGCGTCAATATTGCGTTGACCAAACATCTAGGCCAGAATGAGCAAGAAAATGATGAGATGGCTGTCAAACAAGGCCGCCCGCCATTTGGCATAGATTTACGCATTTGCGATGATGAAGGGGCAGTGCTTCCCAATGATGCAACCGCCCAAGGCGAGCTGCAAGTGCGCGGCCTGTGGGTGATAAAAGATTATTTCAAAGCCGAAACCCCAACCCTCAATGCCGATGGTTGGTTCGCCACCGGCGATGTGGCCAATTTGGACAATGATGGCTTTATGCAAATTACCGACCGCGCCAAAGATGTGATTAAATCTGGCGGCGAATGGATCAGTTCGATCGATTTGGAAAACCTAGCCATTGGCCATGAGGATGTTTTAGACGCCGCAGTGATTGGCGCCAAACATGTAAAATGGGATGAAAGACCCGTATTGCTTGTGGTAAAAGCCGAAGACTCAAGCCTAACCGAAGATGAGCTGCTGGCCATCTACCCCGGCAAAGTCGCCAAATGGTGGATTCCAGATCGGGTTATATTTGTTGCCGAACTACCACATGGCGGCACAGGTAAATTGCTTAAAAACAAATTGCGCGATAAATATGGAGATATATTGCTAGGTTAGCTCAACTATGCATAAAAGCATATTTAATCAACAAAATTAGCCAATTCAAATGGGTCATCTGCCTCTGTATATTGTGGTCACACATTATAACAGAAGGGCAATGACCATGAATGCAACCAATTTAACTAACTTTCGGCTGAATGAACGGCTGTTTGGCATATTTTTCATCATTACATTTTTAGCCTATGGAACCGGCTCAACACTGATAAATAACATTGTAACCACACCAGATTTTTTAAATTTAGTGCCAGAAAAATCGGCAACCATTATTTTTGCCGGCCTGCTCATGGCGGTGGTTCACACGGCGATGAATATTGCACTGCCAGTGTTAATGCTGCCGATTTTAAAGCAATATAGCCCCAATTTGGCCTATGGCTATTTAGGTTTGGGTATTGCAGCCACGGTTATCCTGGCGGTTGGCGTGGTGTTTTTATGGCTGTTACTGCCGTTAAGCGATGGGCTGGTAAAATCTGGCGGTGTGATGACGGATTATTATCAAGTCACCGCTAGTTTGCTCACAAGAGCTGGCTTTATGGCCTATAATATGGGCATGGCTTTGTGGGGCTTAGGTGGTCTGTTATTTGTCAGCATATTATATCGGCATAAATTACTACCGCGTTTCGTCAGCATTTGGGGTTTGGTGGGCTATGTGATATTCACTGGCGGTACCTTGTTCGAGCTGTTTGGGTTCGAATATGGGCTGATGATGAGCGCACCCGGCGGATTGTTTGAGATTTTCTTAAGCCTATGGCTGATTTTTAAAGGATTTAGTGGGAAATCCTCGAATCTCACTTGATTTGCAGAGCATTATATGTCAAAAAACCCTCAACAAAAGCTAATGACACGTTTTGTGACGGGATAATGATGCCCCGAACGCTTAACCGCCTACCGCTATTTAGGGCAAAACCTATGTTATCTGCATTTTAAAGGTAAAGATTATGAATCTTTTACAAGAAATCGAAAAAGAGCTACAAGACGAACTTGCAGCTAAACGCCCTATCCCAAAATTTCAACCTGGTGATACTTTGCGTGTAAACGTAAAGATTAAAGAGGGCAACCGCGAACGTGTGCAAGCTTATGAAGGCGTATGTATCGCCCGTACTGGCGGCGGCATTAACGAAAGTTTTAACGTCCGTAAAATCTCTTATGGTGAAGGTGTTGAACGTAAATTCCCACTTTATAGCCCACTGATCGAAAGCATTGATGTGATCCGTCGTGGTAAAGTAAGACGTGCGAAACTTTATTATCTACGTGCTCTACGTGGTAAAGCTGCTCGTATCGTTGAAAAAGTTGATCATAAAAGACTTTCTAAAAAGAAATAAGGCGCTTGCTAGTTAACTAGCAGATAGCTTATATTGTTTTAGCAGCGACTTTCCTTTTTTGGTCAGTCGCTGTTTTTGTTTCAGAACTCATTAATACCCCACAGGATAAAAATATGGCCAAGACTTTATATGACAAAATTTGGGATGCACACATCGCGCACCAAGCCGATGATGGCACATGCTTGCTATATATTGACCGCCATATGGTACATGAAGTGACCAGCCCGCAAGCGTTTGAAGGTTTGCGCATGTCTGGACGTAAAGTAAGAGCGCCCGAAAAAGTGCTAGCTGTGGCCGATCATAACGTACCCACAAGCCCGATGATTGGCGGCGTGGACGCGATTAAAAATAATGAGTCTCGCATTCAAATTCAGGCGTTAGAAAAAAACGTCAAAGAATTTGGCATCGAATATTTTGATACCAATGATCACCGAAGAGGCGTGGTGCATATCATCGGCCCCGAGCAAGGTTTTACCCTACCTGGCATGACGCTTGTATGCGGCGATAGCCACACCGCCACTCATGGCGCATTCGGCGCTTTGGCGCACGGCATTGGCACATCGGAAGTCGAGCATGTGTTGGCCACACAAACGCTGATCACCGCCAAATCTAAAAATATGCGGGTGACTGTCAACGGCTCACTGCCCAATGGCGTGACTGCAAAAGACATCACCATGGCCATCATTGGTAAAATTGGCACCGCCGGCGGCACAGGCTATGTGATTGAATATGCAGGCCAAGCCATCCGCGAATTGAGCATGGAAGGCCGCATGACGGTTTGTAATATGGCGATTGAAGGTGGCGCACGCGCCGGCCTCATCGCACCAGATGAAAAAACCTACGCTTATTTAAAAGGCAAACCACGCGCGCCAAAAGGTGACATGTGGGAGCAAGCGGTCGAACAATGGAAAACACTTACCACCGATGATGATGCGGTGTTTGACCTAGAAGTGACCATGAACGCAGCCGATATGATCCCCAACGCCACGTGGGGCACCAGCCCGCAAGACGTTTTGCCCATCGACGGCACTGTGCCATTTCCTACCGATTTTGAAGATCAAGCCCGCCAAGAAGCCACCCAACGTGCGTTGGATTATATGGGGCTTGAAGCTGGTATGAAGCTAACTGACATTAAAATTGACCGCGTATTTGTCGGCTCTTGCACCAATGGCCGCATCGAAGATTTGCGTGCCGCAGCCGCCATCCTTAAAGGCCGCAAAGTTGCAGACACAGTCGATGCCATGGTTGTACCCGGCTCTGGCTTAGTGAAAATGTTGGCCGAAGAAGAAGGCTTAGACATTATTTTTAAAGACGCAGGTTTTGATTGGCGTGAACCGGGCTGTTCTATGTGCCTGGCGATGAATGATGACCAGCTCAAACCCGGTGAGCGTTGTGCATCAACCTCAAACCGTAATTTCGAAGGTCGCCAAGGCTTTAAAGGCCGTACCCATTTGGTATCGCCCGCTATGGCCGCTGCCGCTGCCATTAAAGGCCATTTAACTGACGTAAGAGATATTTAGGAAAGGACAAACCCCATGGATAAATTTGAAACAGTCGAAGGCGTTGCCGCTCCTATGCCGTTGATCAATATCGATACCGATATGATCATCCCCAAGCAATTCTTAAAAACCATCAAGCGCTCTGGCCTTGGCGTACACGCCTTTGCCGAAATGCGTTATCATGAAGATGGTACCGAAAACCCCGACTTTATTCTCAATCAAGCCGGCTATCGCAATGCAAAAATCATCGTCGCAGGCGATAATTTTGGCTGTGGCTCAAGCCGCGAACATGCGCCTTGGGCGATTGGTGATTTGGGCATTAAAGTGATTGTTAGTACAAGCTTTGCTGACATTTTCTACGGTAACTGCTTTAAAAACGGCATCCTGCCGATTAAATTACCGCAAGAACAAGTCGATTTGCTAATGGACGATGCCCGCCGCGGCGCCAACGCCACAATGACAGTCGATCTCGTCAACCAAGAAATCAAAGGCCCAGATGGCGGCGTGATTAAATTTGAAATTGACGCCTTCAAAAAACATTGTCTATTAGAAGGCTTGGACGACATTGGCCTTACAATGGAAAAAGAAAAATCCATCGATGCCTTCGAAGAAAAAATGGCTGTGAATGCACCATGGGTCTAAC
>NVUS02000390.1 GCA_002402005.2 OCS116 cluster bacterium
TAAAGAATTGCGTGGTATTGTGGATGAAGCTAAGAGCAGACACGGCAGTGCAATCATTGCGGTTATTGGGATTAGTGAAGAAGGCAAAGCCGGCATTTCTGTTGGTGTGACGGCAGACTTGGTTGATAAATTTAACGCCGTGGATTTGGTGCGCATTGGCTCGGCTATTTTGGGCGGTAAAGGCGGCGGCGGACGGCCAGACATGGCACAGGCCGGTGGACCAGATGGCGCCAAGGGTGAACAGGCGATTGCTGCCATTCGCGCCGCAATATCATAATGAAGAGGGCAGATTATGGATATGGGACACAAAACCTTTAGATATAAAATTTATATTCTATTGGAAGTAAACCCGGCCAAATATCTGCCTTCGAAAATTCTCAATATATTTTTAATCATATTGATTGTGGCCAATGTATTTGCATTTGCTATGGGCACTGTCGATAGTTTGGCCGCTAAATATGGCATTTTTTTTGAGTGGTTTAATATTTTTTCGGTAGCGGTTTTTACGCTAGAATATTTAGCGCGCATTTGGTGTGTGGTTGAATACCCGCATTTAAAACATGTGACGCCGTTAAAAGCCCGGTTTGGTTATATGTTTAGGCCGATTGCATTTATTGACTTGGTTTCGATTTTACCGTTTTATTTGGGTAATATTTTTGGTATTGATTTGCGCGGATTGCGTATTTTACGCCTGTTGCGAATTTTGAAACTTGCCCGATATTCACCGGCGATTGAAACGCTTGGCCGGACGGTTTATAATGAAAGACGGGCTTTGTGGGGCAGTTTAATCATTATGATTTGCCTGATTTTATTCAGCTCGACCTTGATGTATTTGATTGAACAAGATGCACAACCCGAAAAATTTGGCTCGATACCGATGGCAGCATGGTGGGCGGTTTCGACCTTGACCACTATAGGTTATGGTGATGCTGTGCCGATCACTGCGTTTGGTAAATTGGTTGGCGGGGTGTTTATGATGCTTGGGCTGGGCATGTTTGCTTTACCGATCGGCATTTTGGCAACCGGCTTTAGCCAAGAGGCCAACCGCCGGCAATTTGTGATTAGCTGGGGCATGGTATCACGTGTACCAGTATTTCATGGTCTGAATCCCGAAACCATATCGAGCATTATGAGCATGTTAAAGGCGCGTACCTATACAATGGGGCATGTGGTGTTTAAAGCCGGTGACATTGCGGAACAGATGTTTTTCATCACTTCTGGAGAAGCCAAAGCTGAGATGGAAGAGGGTGAATTTAAGCTGAAAGAGGGTGATTATTTTGGCGAACTGGCTTTGCTGGAAGACCGGGTGCATAGCGGTACGATCAGCGCCACCACCCAATTGCATGTGTTGGAATTGGATAAAAATGATTTCCAATATTTGTTGAGCATTCACCCTGAGATTAACCAAAAGATACGCGAAGAAGCCATGGTGCGGCAGAATGAAGTGGCGACAGCCATGACGACCGACAAGAGCAATGTTTAGAACTCATCAATGTCATCTGTCCAGATGCCGCCTTTATAACCGGCTGCAATGAGGGCTTTGGCTTTATCGGTTGGTAAACCTTTTGAGCGGTTGCTGCCATTATAATCATCGATGAGAAATACCGATGTATTGACATCAGTCATGCGTTTGATGAATTTATTTGGCCAGCCCCAGACGATGGATTTTAGATTGTTGGGAATGAGCAAAATGTTGTTTTTGCAACTTTCAGGTATAAATCCACTCCAGCCGATAAGCATATAATCTTTGGCGCAGGCTTTGAAACCCGGTTTGCTCATGGTGACCATGTCTGGTAAGTCAGCGTTTAATTGGATGTGAAGTTTTGTTTTGCCGCCATATATCATCAATTTGGCTTGTTGGGTTTTGGGTAAGGTTTTTATTTTGTTGCTGAGCATTTTGGCTTCGGCCAAATTGTTACTTTTTATATTGATGAGGAATTTTTTGTTGGGGAATTTTTCGAAGATCTCTGATATTTCGGGCATCATGCCGACATATTTGCCGCGGAACGGGAATGTTTTGCCACCATCGGCGGTATAACCATAACCGATGTCGAGGGTTTTGAGATAAGCCATGGATTGTTCTTGGGTGACGCCATTGCCTTCGGTGCGGCACTCAATTGTCCAATCGTGAAAAACGGCCAGTTTGCCATCGGTGGTACGGTGGATGTCGAACTCGACAATATCGGCGCCTTTGGCGAATGCAAATTCAATTGAGGCGATGGTATTTTCTAGATAATTATGTTTGGGTGGGTGAATGCGGTCGGCGGTGCAAGTGTCATTTTGCAAACCGTCTTTTGGGTAGGTTTGCGCCACGCCGCGATGTGCAAGTAGAGTGACTTGTTGGTCGAGCGTGGTGAATAGGCTGGTATTGTTGAGCCATAAGCCGCTGGCGATGACGCCAAACCCAATGGCAAATTTAGTTATTTTTCTCATCTGTAGCAAACCTAACATTATCTATGAGTCGTGTTTTGCCTAAAGAGGCGGCAACGAATATAGCTAGTTTATGATCGGCAATCGTGGCGGTTTTGAGAGTATTCTGTGTTCTTATTTCGAAATAGTCGGGTTTAAAGCCGGATTCTTCGATAATTTGCATGGTTTGTTTTTCCAGCTCGCGGAAATTTTCTTCGCCGGCCAAAATGGCTTGCTTTACATAGCTTAGAATTTGGTTGAGGCGCGGGGCGATTTGTTTTTGTTCAGCTGTTAAATAGCTATTGCGGGAGCTGAGTGCCAAGCCAGCTTCATCGCGGACAATTGGTGCGCCGATGACGTTGATGGGCATACAAAGATCAGTGGTCATTTGTTGGATGACCATGAGTTGTTGATAGTCTTTAAGACCAAAAATGGCATGATCAGGCGCTATGATGTTGAATAATTTTGTCACCACAGTGGCGACGCCGGTTAGGTGAGTGGGGCGAGATTTGCCACACAATATGCCATCTAACGCCGCGACGCTGACCAATGTTTTGCTGGCACTGGCTTGGGGGTAAATTTCGGCGGCGCTGGGGGTAAAGAGATAATGATTGCTGGCGGCTGCTAGCTTTTCTTGATCGGCCTTTAAGGTTTTTGGATAGCTATCAAAATCCTCATTGGGGCTGAATTGCATGGGGTTAACAAAAATGCTGGTGATGACAATGTCGGCATGTTGCTGCATTTTCTCAACCAATGAAATGTGCCCAGCATGCAAATTGCCCATGGTGGGCACGAGGCCAATGGTTTTGCCTTTTTGGCGTTCGGCTTTGACGATGTTGCGGATGTCGGCGATATTTGAAATGGTTTGCATATTATGACTCGAAACTATGTTGTGGTTCGGGATAGAGGCCATCTCTGACCTCTTGGCCAAAAGCCTTGATGGCGTTTTGAATGTTATTCTCTTGTTCCATATAATTTTTTACAAAGCGGGCCGGGCGTTTGGTGAGGCCGAGAATGTCTTGTATTACCAAAACTTGCGCGTCGGTATCTTTGCCAGCACCAATGCCAATGACTGGGATTTTTACGGCTCTGGTGATTTTTTTTGCCAAGTCTACTGGCACGCATTCAAGCAATATAATTTTGGCGCCCGCTGACTCAGCGGCTTTGGCATTGTTTAGCACGTCTTCGGCAGCAGATTTGGTACGACCTTGCACTTTAAAACCGCCCAATTGATGAACAAATTGTGGAGTGAGGCCAAAATGAGCGCAGACCGGAATGCCTTGCTCGCTGAGTTTGGTGATGATCGGGATGAGCCAATCTTTACCTTCGAGTTTGACAATCTCTGCCCCGACACGCATTAGCTGTGCCGCGGCGTTTAGTGCATCTTGCGCGGTTGAATAAGTGGCGAACGGCATATCGACCATGATGAGTGGCAAAGGTGCGCCTGCGACCACGCATTTTGTGTGGTAAATCATATCTTCTATGCTGACCGGCAGGGTATTGCTATGACCCTGTATGGTCATGCCGAGGCTATCGCCAACTAGAATGACCTCGATGCCATTGTCATTAATGGCGCTGGCCATAGAAAAATCATAGGCGGTGAGGGTGGCGAATTTCTGCCCCTCATTTTTGAGTTTTTGCAGGATGGGCAAAGTGACTTTTTTGGCTTTTTTTACCGGTGGTGTTTCTGATTCTGACATTTATTGCGCCCCCCTAAAATGGGTTTAATATTTGGAGTCGGCAGTTTGATAGGCTGATGTTGCCATGACATCGCGGAAAAATGTACATTTATTTTGCAAGGCAGCATAGCGGATTTTTTGATATTGGGTTTTGTAACCCGACATTTTTTTGTTGAATTCTTGGTTGCCATTGACGATGAAATAAACCGGCCAATTGGTGTAGCTTCTGGCTACGGCGCGAGCCGTGCTGTAGCTTTTGCGAGTTCTTAGGCTTTTGACCATAAGGCCACGTACATTGCGACCCAGCGTATTGTGCTCGCGGCTTAAGGCTGAACAGGATTTTGCTAAATGGGTTTTGGATGAATAAAATGCGCCACCAGTGACACAGGCATTTAGCAGGAATGCGCTCATCACAATGAGGCTGGTTTTGAAAATATTGCGCATGGATTGTCTTTCTGTTTTGAACCGTTGATTCTTTGAGGCGATCATAAAAAAAAGGCGCTGCAAATGCAACGCCTTTGATTTAATTTATGCAGACTATGCCATAGCTTTTTGCAGGTTTTCGTCGATTTTGTCGAGGAAGCCAGTGGTTGAAAGCCATTTTTGTTGGGGACCAACAAGCAATGCCAAATCTTTGGTCATATGACCACTTTCGATGGTATCAACAACAACGGTTTCTAGGGTTGTGGCAAAGTTAGCCAATTCTTTGTTGTCATCCAATTTAGCACGATGGGCTAAGCCGCGTGACCATGCAAAGATTGAGGCTGTAGAGTTTGTGCTGGTTTCTTCACCTTTTTGGTGCAGACGGTAATGGCGGGTTACTGTGCCATGTGCGGCTTCAGCTTCAACTGTTTGTCCATCGGGTGTCATGAGGACTGATGTCATAAGGCCGAGTGAACCAAAACCTTGTGCCACTGTGTCTGATTGCACATCGCCATCATAGTTTTTACAAGCCCAAACAAATTTACCGTTCCATTTCATCGCGCAAGCCACCATGTCATCGATTAAGCGATGTTCATAAGTGATGCCGGCTGCTTCGAATTTGTCTTTATATTCGGCTTGGAAAATTTCTTCGAATAGATCTTTAAAACGACCATCATATTTTTTAAGAATGGTGTTTTTGGTGGATAGGTAAACAGGCCATCCGCGTAGTAGGCCATAGGCCATTGAGGCACGGGCAAAATCGCGGATTGAGTCATCTAAATTGTACATAGCTAAGGCAATGCCAGCGGCTTCAAATTCAAATACTTCGCGTTCGATGGTTTCTGAACCGTCTGTGGCTTCCCATTTAAGGGTAAGTTTACCAGCGCCAGGGACTAGAAAGTCGGTGGCGCGATATTGATCGCCAAATGCATGACGGCCGATGACGATTGGGTTTGTCCAACCTGGAACAAGGCGCGGTACGTTTTTGCAAACGATAGGCTCGCGGAAGATTGTGCCGCCAATGATGTTACGGATTGTGCCGTTTGGCGAACGCCACATTTCTTTTAGGCCAAATTCTTCAACACGGTCTTCATCTGGTGTGATGGTTGCGCATTTGATGCCGACGCCGTATTTTTGAATGGCTTTGGCTGAATCTATGGTAATTTGATCATTTGTTTCGTCGCGTTTTTCGACGCTAAGGTCATAATATTTAATATCAAGGTCAAGATATGGGTGAATTAATTTGTCTTTGATGAAATGCCAGATGATGCGGGTCATTTCGTCGCCGTCGAGTTCGACAACTGGGTTTGCTACCTTAATTTTTGACATATATACGCCTCTCAATATTTTTTGGTTTTTGATGGGCTTGGTATAGCAGAGATTACGCCTAGGTCAAAGGTTTAGCGGGTGGTTTTTTAGTCTTAATTGTGGTTTTTGGCTTAAAAATAGTAAAAAAGGCAAATATCGCTATTTGCCTTTTAAACTAGATTGAATTTATTTTGGTTTATTGATGATTTTCTATAAATTTAACCGCGACATCTGTGAAATCTGTAAATAAACCATCTACACCAATGTCATATAAGAAGAGTTGCATGGTTTCCTCTTGAGTTTTTGCCCATTTGGGTAGGCTATCTTGGCGGAATGTGTAGGGGTGGATTTGTAGGCCATTGGCGTGGGCATTTTTTACCAGATCGGTGATGACCGGTTTGCCGTTGCTGTCAAATTCGGGGACAATTTGGGTCATCCAAGGGCCTATGCCATCGGCGACCTTGGCGATGGCGGCAAGGCCTTCGGCAGTTTTTAGATAATCATAATCAACATCGGGAGATTCGCCCCAACTATTCTCGGCCAACAATTGCACCAATTTGCCTTTATAGCCGAGTTCATTGCGAATGCGTTGGGTTTCATTCCAATCAAAACATTGCAGATAGATGGCATCGTCTTTATCATCATAGCCATATTCGGCCAAAATTTCGATGACGATTTTAGAGATGTCTTTGCCTTCGGCTAAATGAAATGCCGGGGCTTTGATTTCTGGGTAGATGCCGACATTTTTACCGGTTGATTTGTTGAGGCCCTGGATGAGTTCAATTTCTTCAACCAATGTTGGAACTTTGAAAGCTGATTTCCAAAGCGGGAAACGGCCAGCATAAATCGCTTCGCCGGTTTCGCGGTTGAAGCGTTCGGTTAGGTTTAGGCTTTTGATTTCGGCCAAAGTGAAATCGATGGCATAATAACGACCATCTTCTCTGGCTCGCGCTTTGAAAACTTGTGCGACATTGGTGACGGTGTCTAGATAATGATCGTGCAGAATAACTGGCACATTGTCTTTGGTCAGTACGATGTCTTGCTCTAGATAATCGGCACCCATGCCGTAAGCTAGTGTTTTTGAAGCCAAGCTATGTTCCGGCAAATAAGCCGGTGCGCCGCGATGGGCGACGACTAATTTATCATGCATGGTTTCTGCGGCCAATATGCTTTGTGCGCTGATGATTTGACTGAGTGCAAAAACCACAGCCAGTTTTTTGAAATTTGGAGTTAATTTAAACATTTCATTTCCTTAGTTATAGGTGATTCTTGCTTAAAATTAACCGAATTAAATGACGGTTTTTTAACAAGCGTGTGACGTTTATTTGACACTTGTTGCTTGCATGGCCGAATTAGCGTAGAGAAGGGCGAAAGACATTAGAAAGTGATAAAATGGCTGGAACGAATAACCGAGAGACTTTGATTTGCGAAGGGCCGGCAATTATATTGGTCGGTGCGCAATTGGGTGAAAATATTGGCACGGCAGCGCGTGCGATGGCTAATTTTGGTTTGCATGATTTGCGCCTAGTGCGCCCGCGTGATGGTTGGCCATCTGAAAAAGCCCGTAGCTCGTCGAGCGGTGCTTTGCATGTTGTTGACAATGCACGGGTGTTTGACACCACCGAAGAAGCGATTGAGGATTTGAATTATGTGATGGCGACCACGGCGCGCCGCCGTGATATGGTGAAGGAAATTTATCATGCGGAACAAGCTGGTGTGATGATGCGTTCGCAAATTGATTCAGGCCATAAGGTTGGTTATTTGTTTGGGCGTGAAAAATCTGGCCTTGAAAACCACGACATTGCGTTGGCCGATGCGATTGTAACCTTTGCGGTTAATCCTGGTTTTTCATCGATTAATTTGGCGCAATCGGTTCTGTTGATTGGCCATGAATGGTTTAAAACTCGCAAAGAAATTAGCTATGGCGATGGTGATATGGATGGGGGCGCGATACTAAAAACTGGATTGCATGACCCAGCTAATATTCCCGCTAAAAAGCAAGATTTGGTGCGGTTTTTTGAGCATTTGGAAGGTGAGTTGGATGTGACTGGCTTTTTGCACCCACCTGAAAAACGTGATGCGATGGCGCGTAATATCCGCAATATGTTTCAGCGCTCTGCTTTGACTCACCAAGAAGTGCAGACCTTGCGCGGCATTGTGACGGCTTTGACCAAGCACAATAGACGGGTGGCTAAAAAAGCCGTAATTGACGAGTATATTGCCAGCTTAGACAAATAGCCGAAAAAGTAAATGCTTATGGAACAACCTGTTGGTGGACATATTTTAGTGATTGATTCAGGTATTGGTGGCTTGGGTGTGTTGTCGCAATTGCAAAAAAGATTGCCGAAAACCCGGTTTAGCTATGTGGCTGACGAGGCATTTTTTCCTTATGGGAAATTGGATGATGAAACATTGTGTATGCGCTGTGCTGACATAGCGCGTAAGTTTGATGATGTCGGTTGTGTGGTGATTGCTTGTAACACGGCTAGCACCGTTGTTTTGCCGCATATGCGGGATGAGTTTGATTTCCCAATTGTGGGGATTGTGCCGGCGATTAAAGTGGCGGCACGAAATACCAAAACCAAAGCCTTTGGTATATTGGCGACGGAAGCGACGGCTAAGGGAAAATACCTAAGTTCGATGATTGATGAATTTGCGGGAGATTGCATTGTTAAATTACATGGCTCGAAAAATTTAGCGCGGTTGGCGGAACAAAAGCTTAATGGAAGCAGGGTGTTAATTGCAGATGTTGAGAAAGAGATTCGGCCTTTATTCACCAGTATGCGGTTTAAAGAAACCAAGCGTATAGACCATGTTGTTTTGGGGTGCACCCATTACCCGTTTTTATTGGCCGAGTTAAAGCAGGCTGCGCCTTACGAGGTGGTTTGGATTGACCCGGCCGAAGCAGTGGCAAAACGGGTATTGAATGTGTTTAAACCCGCTGCAGATGCTGATTCTAAAGGCCGCTCTAGATATTATACCACGGCGGAAAACTCGCATTATAAAGTGCGCAATATTGAGTTTGAGCAACTGAAGTTTTGAGTCTGCTCTTTAGGTTAATTGATTATTCTATATGACCAATTTTATTTAAAAAAGCGTGAGTGATTTTTGTATCGGTTTGGCGATTCACAAGTGTATGGACACGTTTTTCCAATATTTTAAATACCCGTAAAAATTCGGCATCATCATGGCCATCCGGGTCTTCGACACCCCAATGGGTTTTGAGCGGTTGTTGGCCATTGCTGGCAATGTAAAGTGGGCAGGTTTCGGCGGCGGCATTGCCGCATACTGTGATGACGATGTCGATTTTTTGATCGCTAAATTCATCCCAAGATTTGCTGCGATAACCATCGGTTTCTATGCCTTGGGATTTGAGGGTTTTTAGGCTGGTGGGATGGACGCGGCCAGAGGGTTTGCTGCCGGCGCTAAAGGCGTTAAATTGATCGCTGCCCAAATGGTTAAAAAGTGCCTCGGCCATGATGGAGCGGCATGAATTGCCGGTACATAAAATCAGTATGTTGAGTTTGGAATTTTTGGTCATATTGCCCCCATAATTAAAACTAATTCAGAATTAGCAGAAAAGCTGCGCAAAACAAGGCTTAATATATAGTTTGATGCTTGACAGGCTGGGGGAATTTGACTAAAAACCAACAAGAATTGCTGTGTCGCATTTATGTGATGGGTAATTCGTAGAAAAGTCTGTGGCATGTATGCCTGTCGGTTTGATTGAGAATGAACTTAATCTGGCTTAGGAAGACAATATTAATTGGAAATAAGATGACAAAACGTCACTCTGCAAAATATAAAATTGATCGCCGTATGGGCGAAAACATTTGGGGCCGTGCAAAAAGCCCTGTAAACCGTCGTGATTATGGCCCAGGTGAACATGGCCAAGGCCGTAAAGGTAAGCCTTCTGACTTTGGCATTCAGCTAAAAGCTAAACAGAAGCTTAAAGGCTATTATGGCAACATTTCGGAAAAACAATTCCGCTCTATCTTTAAAGAAGCTAGCCGTATCAAAGGTGATACAAGCGAAAACCTTATTGGTTTGCTAGAACGCCGTTTGGACACCATTGTTTACCGTGCTAAATTTGTACCGACAGTATTTGCTGCACGCCAATTTGTGAACCATGGCCACGTAACTGTAAACGGCCAACGTGTGAACATTCCTTCATACCGTGTTAAAACTGGTGATGTTGTACAAATTCGCGAAAAAAGCCGCCAACTAGAAATCGTATTGATTGCGGTTGACCTAGCTGAACGTGATGTACCTGATTACATGACTGCTGAACATGGTGGCACAATGAGCGCTACATTAAACTCAATCCCTAACTTGGCAGATGTACCTTATCCAGTACAAATGGAACCAAACCTAGTGGTTGAATTTTACTCACGTTAAGCGTGACAATGGAAGCGTAATGCTTCTGATACGAATTAAGAAAGCCCCGAATGGAAACATTCGGGGCTTTTTGTTTTGGGTGTAATGTTTTGGCTTAGCCAAAATCATAATCTGTTTGCCATGTGGTGAATTCTGCACCTGTGAGGCCGAGGTCGGCGGCGGTGACGGCAGTGAGGCCATCATCGAATGTTAACTGTTCTACACTGTGCAAAATGTCAAATTTTGTAGCGTCGGCAATGTTGGTGACCACAAGCTGTGTGCCATCACCTTTGGTGAAGCTAAAATCGGCCTTGTTGCCTTTAAAGGTGATGCCGTCAGTGCCGGTATTGCCCGTATAGAAATCATTGAGCAATTCGCCAAAGAAATTATCCACGCCAGTTGTGCCCCAGAAAGTGTCGTTAATATTGCCACCAAGGCCGCCAGCATCATTGACCATTTCATTATTTAAATTGTCAGCATATAGGCGCTCGAACTCGCCATTTACTGGCAAGGAAGCGAGGGCAAGATTGCCACCGGTAAAGGTGAAGCTTTCGACATTGGTGAAGGTATTTGAGCCATATTTAATGCCAGTAATGTCTTGAATGATGACCGTTGTGCCGGCCACATAGATTTGATAATTGCCAACGGCTGAATTGAAATCGGCTTTGTCGGTGCCTGTGCCGCCTTCGACCGTATCATTGCCTTTGCCGATGTAGAAAACATCATTGCCAGCGCCGCCATTGACGGTGTCGTGGCCATTTTCATCGAAGAATGTATCATTGCCGCCATTGCCAGTGAGGATGTTGTTGGCATGGTTGCCGTTGATTAAATCATTGCCAGAACCGCCGGTGGCGTTTTCGACCACCACGCCTTTGGCGATGACATAGCCGCCTAATGTATTGGCGTATTTGCCGCCGAAACTTGGGCCATTTATCGAAACGCTATCATCATTAGTGAGGATTTGGGAGAAGAAGCCGCCGGCATAATATTTAGCGTCGGTAATCTCGGAGCGATAATCGCCAAACAAAGTGGCATAATAATCACTGGTGGAAACGCGGCCTAAAGTCTCGACCAAGTCAACGTCGTTGTTGTTGCGATCTAATGTGGCAGTGTTTAGGTTGAGTAATGCGCGGTTGGCGCCGGCATATCTGATTTCATCCGTGCCGCCATTGTCCCACACGGTGTAATAGGCGCGGCCGATGGATATTGTGCCATCGCTGCCATCTAGATCACGGGCGGTGGTTTTGGCATCGGTAAGCATATATGATGTGCCGCCGACATGAGTGCTGGTATTGGCGCCATATAGATATTGTAGCGAAGCCAAGTTGATGGGGGTGTAATTGACAAAATTGCCAAAATTAAAGGCGGAATTAATGCTGAAACCACCGCCACCGGTATCGGTTTTAATCACTTTGCGGCTGTCATCGGAATATTTGTATGACATCAAGTCATATTTATTGTCATTCAGCTCAATGAAGGGGGCATCGGCCGGGACAGAGGCGTGCGGATGAGCCAGACCTAAGAAATGGCCAAATTCGTGCAAGATTGTGATGGTGCGTTCATTGCTGCCACCAAGCTCTGATTCGGCCACTGTGCCGGTGTGAAATGGTGATTTGTTGAACAGGACGATGCCGGCATCATCGCCATCGTTCTTGCCATCCATATCATATGACGGCACCACAAATGAAATGCCGGTGGTGCTGCTGCCACTTAAATCATTTACCGCTGTCCAGCGAATGTCCGAACCTGAAAAGCTGGCAGAGGCAGAGAAATTTAGATTGATAATTTCGGCCGCCATGGTGAGTGCCGAATTGACATCTGCGCCCCAATTGGCATTGCTGCCCCAGATGTCGCCATCGAATGTGGCATTGATACCAAAATCATTTCTATAATTATTAAATATTGATGTGTCTGCCTGAGTGAAGAAGGAATAGCTTATGGTTTGGCCCGGCGTGAAGTATTTATTGGTTGCGCCACTTGCCGTATTCTTTAAATTTAGCTGCAGCAACTCATCACTTGATGTGGCTTTTGTTGATGTATTTAGGCTCATAATTATCCCCTAGAATAAAAAAACTTTTTATTAACTATATTATTTACATATAAAATTAAATAATGCTATTGTTTTTCACAATCAATGACAATCTGCTGACTTATTGGGGACATTATGAATATTCGTTCTATGAAAACTAAACAGATATTGCTGAAATCTGGCGTTATGGGGTTGGCATTTGTGACCTTGGTGGCATCTTCCGGTGTTACGGTTACCACTGGTGGTGGTGGCGGAACCACTGGCGGCGGTGGAACGGGAACGGGCGGCGGTGCAGGCGGCGGAGGCGGGACGGGTTCTGGAACGCCAGTTGTTGTGGGCGTGCCTTTGGCATTGATTAACCCCAGCGCAGCTTTGGGTACTTATACTGAAGACGCCAATAAAACCAATGTGGCGGCAAATTTAACCTTCCGCGCCAATAGTGCATTTTTTGCCAATGGTGCTTATGGAAAAGTGCAAGGCCATGAAGTGAAAGCGGTTTATGGCAAAACCGAAGCGGCAACCGGCAGCACAGCGACATCTTATGTGAAAAAGGCCGGTGAATTTAGTGGTATCTTGACCAGCACGACGCATCATACCACATTAAGCCAAGCGGTAGCGACATTGAGCGCTGCGCAGTTGACTACATTAAACACATTGCGCACTGACATTAAAGCGCTTGAGATTGACATTAAAGCCAACCCAACAGATGTGAAAAAGAATAGCTTGAAAACCAAGCTAGAAGAGTTGGCGACGCTGATTTCTTATGATGGATTGCAAGTCTCGCTACGTCCCCTAGCCAGTGGAAATGGGTTTTATGGCTTGTTTGTGAATAATGATGGCGGTGATTATAAGCAATTGTCGGGTGTTTACAGCATGGCATCGGGCAAAGCGACGGCCAATTATGCGACCTTACAGGCTGCTGGTGGCACGACAGCTTATAATAGTAAATTTAGTGGTGCAGGTGCGATTAGCGGCATCCAGCTGATTGATTTAAAAGGCACCGGCACTGTGAGCGCTAATTTTGATGCGCAAACCATGACGGGTAATTTTGCAGTTTCGAATGAGACCAATACCGAAGCGGGTAACATTGCGTTTAGTGGCGCGATGAGTGCCAATGCTGGCGGTATAAATGGTTTGGTATTTAACAGCACTGGCGCAACTTACACCAAAACCAAGGGTGTATTGACCAATATGTCCGGCGGTAGTGCCGAGGCGGCTTTGATTGAAGGTGGCAATAGCATTATGGGTAGTGTGAGCATTACCAGTGGTGGCAATGCTGTGGTTGGCGCATTTGGTGGCGACAAATAGTTTTAAAGAAATTCAATTAAAAAAGCCGCTGCAGATTTGCAGCGGCTTTTTTGTTCGCCTAAAGGCTCTCTACTTTATATTAGCCCCTGCGGGCGCGAACCTCCGTTCGCTTGCAACGCCTAACGGCGATGCGCGGTCGCGCTTGCCTACGCCAATAAATTGGCTGTGGGTGTTTTCCATGCCGGAATTATTTATTGTTCGGCGACTGAGTAGGCGATGCCTTTGGCATCTAATACTGAGCGGATTTCACCGGTTTCGAACATGTCGCGCAGGATATCTGCACCACCGATAAATTCGCCTTTAATGTAGACTTGTGGAATTGTCGGCCAGTCTGAATAGGCTTTGATGCCTTCACGCACTTCTTCATTTTCTAGTACGTTTACGTCGGTATAATCGATGTTTAGATAGTTTAATATCTGTGTAGCTAGACCTGAAAAACCACATTGTGGAAAGTCTTTTGTGCCTTTCATAAACAGCACAACATCGTTGGTTTTAACTGCGTTTTCGATAAAATTTTGAGCTTCACTCATATGTGTATTCCTTTGATAATTCTGGACTATTTTGGTGTTTCGGTTTGCAAAGATAATGCATGTAAAACACCGCCCATTTTGCCTTTAAGCGCTTTGTAAACCAATTGATGTTGGCTGACGCGGCTTTTGCCAATAAATTCTTTAGACACAACCCGTGCCATATAATGATCGCCATCACCCGCCAT
Organism: OCS116 cluster bacterium; assembly: GCA_002402005.2. Taxonomy (GTDB): domain Bacteria; phylum Pseudomonadota; class Alphaproteobacteria; order Rhizobiales; family OSC116; genus OCS116. The sequence continues at coordinate 14,249 of NVUS02000390.1, forward strand.
GTCGGTAATGGTCACTTGCGCATCAGGCAGCGCTTTGATGATCATGTCTTCAATTTCTTTGGCTTCCATTGCCATAAATTTGCTCCGCTTTATGTGGGGTTTCTCTATCTTAGTTCTTATTCATGAAGTTTGGCAACCATTGTTCATGAATTTTCTTAAGTTTAGATACAGATATAGGGCGTGTTTCGTCAATTGTAAGACGCGAACCAATCACAGTACCCAACAGGCGTATTGTCACACCCAATTCATTGGCTTGTTTTAGGATTGGTGCAACACCGCCCGGTGGTACGGTGAGGATATAACGACCTTGGTCTTCGCCAAATAAAGCTGCATGTTCGGGGAGGTTGGTATCGGCGATTTTAATGTCAGCGCCTAAGCCTGAGGCCATGGCCATTTCGGCAATGGCAATATAAAGCCCGCCATCAGAAATGTCATGCACGGCATTGACCAATTGATCATTGATTAAGCTACGCACGAAATTGCCGTTTTTAAGTTCTTCATCCAAATTAACCTTTGGCGCTTGGCCGAGGCTTTTGCCGAGCATAATTTCGCTATAGGTTGAACAGCCTAAATGGCCGGCTTCTTTGCCGATGAGTAGGATATTGTCACCTTCGGTTTTAAAGCTATAGGTCATCATTTTGTCAATGTCATCTAACAAGCCCACGCCGCCAATGGCTGGGGTTGGCAAAATGCCGGTGCCGCTGGTTTCATTATAGAGCGATACATTGCCTGAAACGACAGGGTAATCAAGGGCCTTACAAGCTTCAATCATACCTTCAATCGCGCCAACGAACTGCCCCATAATTTCGGGACGTTCTGGGTTGCCGAAATTCATGCAATCGGTGATGGCCAATGGCTGTGCGCCAACGGCTGTGATGTTGCGCCATGTTTCGGCTACGGCTTGTTTGCCACCTTCGACGGGGTCGGCATAGACATAGCGTGGGGTGACATCTGTAGAGATGGCCAGCGCTTTATTGGTATCATGCACTCGCACCACAGCGGCATCGCCGCCGGGGCGTTGGATGGTATCACCCATCACCATATGGTCATATTGCTCCCACACCCATTTGCGTGAGCAATGGTTGGCAGAGCCGATCATTTTTAACAAAGTATCGGTGACTGATTCTGGGGTTTTAAACTCATCGGCAGCCATGGCTTTTGGTGGTTTGGTCTTAACCCATGGGCGCTCATATTCTGGTGCGTCATCGGCCAATGGGCCAACGGGGATATCGACAACATTTTCACCTAGGTGGGTGATGATCAGGCGGTTTGTATCGGTGGTGACACCGATGACCGCAAAATCTAAACCCCATTTGACGAAAATGGCTTCGGCCTCGGCTTCGCGGCCGGGTTTGAGCACCATTAACATGCGCTCTTGGCTTTCGGATAACAGCATTTCATAGGCTGTCATGTTTTCTTCACGCTGAGGTACATTGTCCAAATTCATATCAAAGCCAACATTGCCTTTATCGGCCATTTCGACTGATGAAGATGTTAAGCCGGCAGCGCCCATATCTTGAATGGCGATGATACAATCGGTTTGCATCAGCTCTAGACAGGCTTCAAGCAATAATTTTTCAGTAAATGGGTCGCCAACTTGAACGGTCGGGCGTTTGGCATCGGAATTTTCATCAAATTCGGCAGAGGCCATGGTCGCACCATGAATGCCATCACGGCCAGTTTTTGAGCCGACATATACGACAGGATTGCCAACACCTGCTGCGGCTGAATAGAATATTTTGTCAGCATCGGCTAGGCCAATACACATGGCATTGACTAGGTTGTTGGTATTGTAGCTAGGGTCAAAATGCAGTTCGCCACCGACTGTCGGTACGCCCATGCAATTGCCGTAACCGCCAACGCCTTCGACCACGCCATTGACCAAAAGTCTGGTCTTTTTGTTTTCGGGTGTGCCAAAACGCAATGCGTTCATATTGGCGACGGGGCGGGCGCCCATGGTAAATACATCACGCATAATGCCGCCAACGCCAGTGGCTGCGCCTTGGTATGGCTCGATGAAAGATGGATGATTGTGGCTTTCCATTTTAAACACCACGGCTTGATTGTCGCCAATGTCGATGATGCCGGCGTTTTCGCCCGGGCCACAAATGACACATTTGCCAGTGGTGGGGAGTTTTTTGAGCCAGAATTTAGATGATTTATACGAACAATGCTCTGACCACATGACCGAGAAAATGCCCAATTCGGTGATGTTGGGCGCGCGGTCTAGGCGTTTGACGATGGTGTTATATTCATCGGTTGTGAGGCCGTGTTCTTTGACCACTTCAGGAGTGATAATATCGTTATATGTCATATATCTTATCCTTAAGCTAAGCTGTCTACGAGGCTATTGAAGAGATGTGCGCCGTCTGTGCCGCCCAATATAGTTTGGTCGAGGCGTTCGGGATGTGGCATCATGCCTAAAATATTTTTGCTCTCATTATAGATGCCAGCAATGTTGCGTTGTGAGCCATTGATATTGGCTGCATCGGTAATTTCGCCTTCTTCGGTCGAATAACGAAATGCCACTTGGCCATTGGCTTCGAGCGCGTTTAAGGTTTCATCATCAGCGAAATAATTGCCATCATGATGGGCAACAGGGATGCGAATGGCAGCGCCGGCTTTGTATTTTTTGGTGAAGATGCTTTCATTGCTCTCGACCCGCAAATAGGTATCTTTGCAGATGAATTTTAAATTGGCATTGCGGGTGAGGGCGCCGGGCAATAAGCCGGCCTCGATGAGGATTTGGAAGCCGTTGCAAATGCCCAATATAGGCGTGCCTTTGTTGGCGGCTTCGATGACCGCTTTCATAATGCGGCTTTTGGCTGAAATGGCGCCGCAACGCAAATAATCGCCGTAGGAAAAACCACCGGGCAATACAATAAGGTCTGACTTTGGGATGGCGCTATCGCCATGCCACACCATATTTACTGATTTTTGGGTGGCGTGCTCGAGGCTGACTTTGACGTCTCTATCGCAATTTGAGCCCGGAAAAACAATGACACTGGCTTGCATGATGTTAACCTCAATCTAAAATTTCAACTGTGTAATTTTCCATCACCATATTGGCGAGTAGTTTTTCACTCATTTGGATGAGTTGAGCTTTGGCTTTGGTTTTGTCGGTTTCGGCAATTTCGATATCGAAAATTTTACCTTGGCGAACTTTTTCGACGCCTTCAATGCCCAAATCTTCGAACGTATGTTGAATGGCTTTTCCTTGTGGGTCTAATACGCCACTTTTAAGAGTGACTGTGATGCGTGCTTTCATGGGTGTTTTTTCCATATATTGGGTTGCATGAATTATTTTACTAATGTTGGTTTGTCGGATTTTGGTGCTTCATCATCTGTATCGATGACATCGCCATTTTCGTTAAGAATGCCGAGGCGGCGGGCGACTTCTTGATAGGCATCGACCAAGCCACCGAGGCCTCGGCGGAAGCGGTCTTTATCGAGCTTTTCGCCGGTTTTTAAATCCCATAAACGGCAATTGTCGGGGCTGAACTCATCGGCTAAGAGAATGCGCATGTTGCCATCTTCATAATGGCGGCCAAATTCGAGTTTGAAATCAACCAGCTGAATGCCAACGGCATGGAATAGGCCAGTGAGGAAATCGTTTACGCGCAAAGCGGTGGCGACCATGTCTTCTAATTCGCCAGAGGTTGCCCAATCAAAGGCGGTGATATGTTCGTCAGTGACCATGGGGTCGCTTAAGGCATCGTCTTTATAATAATATTCGATGATGGAGCGGCTTAATTTTTTGCCTTCTTCCATGCCGAGTTTTTTGGCTAATGAGCCTGCGATGACGTTGCGCACCACCACTTCTAGCGGGATGATTTCGACTTTTTTAATCAGCTGTTCACGCATGTTGAGGCGTTTGATGAAATGGGTTTGGATGCCGATGTCTTCCATGGCTAAAAAGATATATTCGGTGATGCGGTTATTCAGCACACCTTTGCCGTCTAAAACTTCGTGTTTCTTGCCGTCGAACGCGGTTGCATCGTCTTTAAAATGTTGAATGATTGTGCCAGCGGTGGGGCCTTCATAAAGGATTTTGGCTTTGCCTTCGTGAATTTTGCGACGGTTTTTCATCATCTATGGTCTCCATGGGGGGAATCTCACCACCAAAATTATATGGACTGATGGGCTTTCTATAACCTGTTTTAATGGCATTTCAAACCCGATTGTTCATTCTTTGTTAATGAAGTGGCAAAATGCTTAAATGAGGCGTGGAATTGGGTATAAGTTTGACGAATATATCAATTTTTAGGACTATTTTTGCGCTTGATCATTGATTTTAAGTGCAAGGGGCCTTATTTA
>NVUS02000391.1 GCA_002402005.2 OCS116 cluster bacterium
TGTGGTGATGATGGGCCGTTATGGCCATATGAATTTTCTGCGCATTCCGAGCAAAAAAGACAAAGCCATGGTGGCCGAGGCGCTCGAAAAAGTCGGCATGAGCGAATTTTGCAAACGCCAAATTGGCGAACTATCTGGCGGGCAGAAAAAGCGGGTATTTTTAGCACGTTCTATTGCTCAAGAAGGCCAGATTATCCTGCTCGATGAGCCGTTTACCGGGGTTGATGTCAAAACCGAATTGGCAATTATGGAATTGCTCAAAGACATGCGCGATGAAGGCCGCTTAATGCTGGTTGCCACGCACAATCTAGGCTCAATTCCCGATTTTTGCGACCATGTGGTCATGCTCAATAAAACCATTTTGGATGCCGGCACCACCGCCGATGTCTTCACCCCCAAAAATCTAGAAAAAACCTTTGGCGGCGTATTGCGTCACTTCACTTTGGGCGGCGACGATTTGCATGATGATGATGACGCCAGAAGCCTAAGCGTGATTACCGATGACGAACGCCCATTGGTCATTTATGGCAAAGAAACCAAAATCTCCAAACATGCCACCGCAAAAAATGTGTCAACTGATCAAGACACCGCAAAAAAACCTGATGGAGAGGCATGATGGAAGATTTATTACTGCCCTTCCAATATGATTATATGAATAAGGCGATTTTTGCCGCCACCTTCATCGGCGCGGTCTGCGCCATGTTGTCATCTTATCTAATGCTCAAAGGCTGGTCATTAATTGGCGATGCCTTGTCGCATTCCATCGTGCCCGGCGTAGCCGCCGCCTATATAATTGGTGTGCCCTATGTATTTGGCGCATTTTTCTCCGGCCTTCTCGCCTCGGCCGCCATGGGCTTTATCAAAGCCAAAAGCAATCTGCGTGAGGATGCGATTATTGGCCTGATCTTCACCTCATTTTTCGCCCTTGGCCTGTTTATGGTGTCGCTCAACCCCACCTCAGTCAATGTAAAAAACATCGTTCTGGGTAATATTTTGGGCGTCAGCGATGAAGACATTTTCCAAATGGTAACCATTGCCGGCATCAGCTTTGTGGTGCTTATCTTCACTTGGAAAGACATTATGGTGACGTTTTTTGATGAAAACCACGCCAAAACCATCGGCATCAATACCAAATTCCTCAATATTTTGTTTTTCACTCTGCTCAGCGCTTGCACCATTGCCGCCCTACAAACCGTCGGCGCATTATTGGTCATCGGCCTGATCGTCACCCCCGGCGCCACCGCCTATTTGCTATGTGACCGTTTTGGGCATTTGATGATTGTCAGCACCATCATTGGCAGCGTCACCAGCTTTTTCGGCGCCTATATCAGCTTCTTCTTAGATGGCGCAACCGGCGGCGTCATCATCTTATTGCAAACCATCGTCTTCATCATTGTCTTCTTATTTGCCCCCAAATATGGGTTGGTTGCCGCCAAGCGAAAAATCAAGCAAGCTAGCGAAATGTTGCGCAACCCAGCGAATCGGGAGCAATAATGACTGAAATTATTGAATATCTCATCGAGCCCATGCAATACGCCTTTATGCAACGCGCTATGCTCATGGCGGTTCTGGTCGGTTTGGTCTGCGCCATTTTCTCGTGCTTCTTAGTGCTAAAAGGTTGGTCGTTAATGGGCGATGCCGTATCACATGCCGTGCTACCGGGCATTGTATTGGCCTATATTCTAGCCATCCCGCTGTCCATCGGCGCATTTGTCGCCGGCCTATTTTGCGCCATCGCCACCGGCTATGTTAAAGAAAATAGCCGGCTTAAAGAAGACAGCATTATGGGCATCATCTTCTCTGGCATGTTTGCTTTGGGCTTGGTCATCTATCTCAAAGTCCAACCCGACATCCATTTAGACCATATTTTATTCGGCAATATTTTAGGCGTACAAGCCGCCGATTTGTGGGAGACTGGCATTATATGCGTCGGCACATTGCTGCTGATCATATTGCGCCGTCACGATCTATTGCTTTATTGTTTCGATCAGGCCTATGCCCGCGCCATCGGCCTACCGGTCAAACTGATTCACTATACCTTATTGGTCATGCTATCGCTCACCATTGTCGCCTCCTTAAAAGCCGTCGGCGTCATCTTGGTCATTGCCATGCTCATCGCTCCGGGCGCCATTGCCTATCTGATCAGCAACCGCTTTAGCGCCATGCTCATCATCGCCTCTTGTGTGGCGGTTGGCTCAAGCATAACCGGGGTATTTGTTAGTTTTTATCTCGATGCCGATACCGGCGCAACCATCATCCTCATCCAAACCATTATCTTCATTATCACATTTCTATTTGCACCAAAGTCAGGTATCCTCAGAACCAAAACCGCTATATAGTGAGGGCAGATTATGGCATGGGTAAAAACCATCAGCGTTAAAGACGCAACTGGCAAATTGGCACAACTTTACCAGCGCATTTTGCGCCCCGATGGCGATGTCGATAACATCATGAAAATACACAGCCTGCGCCCGCATTCGCTCGAAGGCCATATGTATATTTATAAATATGTGCTGCATCATAGCGGCAATCAAATCGACAAATGGTTTTTAGAGGCCATCGGCACCTATACCTCCTACCTCAACCATTGCGAATATTGTTTTGAGCATCATTATAAAGGCATGGAACGCTTGGTTGCCAACCAAAGCAAAAGCGATGCCATCCGCAACGCCATCATCGCCGATAAAACCATGGACGCGTTTGATGCCAAACATGTCGCGGCACTCAATTATGCCAAAAAACTCACACTAGACATGCAAAACATTGCCGAGCAAGATGTAATCAATCTGCGCAATGCCGGTTGGGACGATGGCGAAATTGTCGAGATCAACCAAGTGACCGCCTATTTTTCTTACGCCAACCGCACCATTGTTGGGCTTGGTGGCAGCCTAAAAGGTGACATGATCGGCCTATCACCCAATAAAAGCGACAGGCCAGATGATTGGACTCACGATTAGTTCAATAAGAATCTTTTGCCTTTCTGTCAAAAATCTGTACCGTGATTTTGAACCATTAGTGAAAATAAATTATGCCGCGTTTTACCAATTTACCAGCCGTCACCCTGTCGACAGATGGCCGCACTGCGACCATTATTGAAGGCTTTCGCTATGACATTGGCCGTAAAAATAGCGGCAAATCAGTATATATAGATCGCGGCATGTGCACCGATGGCCTCACTCTGCCACGCCTAATGCGCTTCATGCGGCCGCTCGCCCCCAGATGGGCGCATTTAAAAGCCGTATTGGTGCATGATAAAATGTGCAAAGATGGCTATTATATCGAGCTAGATACCCAGAGAAAACGCGCCATCGGCCAACGTGATATTGATGTCGAATTTTACGTCGCCTTACGCGCCCTCGGCATGCCCAAATGGAAAGCCAAAATCTATTATGTCGGTGTGCGCATTTATCAAACCAATTTCAGCGTGCCAACCATATATATCGAGGAAGACTAATCACTCCGTGATGATGGCTTTGTCAGGATTGAAAGCTTTATAAGCAAACGCAAAACTCACCATATAAGGCAGGTCAACCCAATCACCATCACGCATTTGTTGCACCACTATATTGCCAACGTCTTTACCGCGCGAAA
>NVUS02000004.1 GCA_002402005.2 OCS116 cluster bacterium
CTAATAATTTTTTCACTCATATATAGAGTGTTATCACCTTGAAGGATATATAAGCATGGCAGCACGCCCTGACCTTGGTATTAAAATGGAATGCTCTAGCTGCGGCGAGCGTTTTTTTGATTTGAACCGAACTCCCATCACTTGCCCAAAATGTGATTATGTATACCCAACTACTGAAGAAAAAGTTGCACCTGTGGTTGAAGAGAAACCAAAAGAAGAAAAAACTGAAGAAGCTACAAATACAAATGAAGATACTGAATTTGTAAGCCTAGAAGAAGCTGATGCAGCCACAATTTCAGAATTAACTGGCAGCGATGATGATGACACTGCTAACCCAGATGAAGACAGCTTCTTAGAAGAAGACGGCACCAGCACAAATGTTGAAGACATTTCTGTGCCAATCAGCGGCGCTGACGAGAATGATAGCTAAAATTTAGCGTCAAACAATAATGAGTGGTGAAAACTAAAATAAACACTTGCACTTAAGCTAGGTTTTTTATAGTTTCCACCCAATCATTTATGACCACCCAAAGTCATAAATTATGTGGGGCCATAGCTCAGTTGGGAGAGCGCTTGGATGGCATTCAAGAGGTCGTCGGTTCGATCCCGTCTGGCTCCACCATTTTTACCATTGGTAAAAATCAATTTTCCTTTAGATATTTGTAAATTTCATCTTTTAGGACCATACGTTTTTTACGTATCTGCTCTTCATCGAAATGCGACAAATGCTCGTCACCATTCTCTAGCCGATGTATCTCACGGTTAATCTCGTGATATTCATCCGCCATGCCAGCATAATGCGGGTCACTGGTTTTTAGCTGATGCATTTTTTCAGCAAGCTCGGGGAAATCATCGTGTAACTCATGCGGTGTGTGTGCCATATCTTTTCTTTCTTTACTTGTTTCCGTTGTTATTTGCGGCTTTTTTACGTGCCTTTTTCTTCTGTGCAGCCTTTTTGGTGATTTTCTGCAACATAGATTTCATTTGTTTGGATTTTTGTTTATTCTTCTTGGTGATTTTAAGAATCTTCTTTTGCGAAACCGCCACAGATTCGTGCATTTCCTCGACTTGCTTGGCAGCACCAATGGCTTTCTTTGCAGCTTTAGAGGCCTTCTTTGCCGCCTTAATGGCGTCTCGCAAAACCAATTCAATTTTCTGTTGTTTCTTCTGTAATTTTTTACTCATACTCACTCCCTCATACTAATAAACTCATCTTCACACTTTAGGTCTTCACCCTTTAACTAGCCCAACAATCTTCTCATCTGGCGAATACACAATATTCTTATCCTTGCCGGTATAATCAAGCCCGTGCAAAAAATACCGCATACAATTCACCCGCGCGCGCTTTTTATCATCCGAACGGATCACCACCCAAGGCGCATCCCCAGTATTGGTATGAAAAAACATCGAGCTTTTGGCACTTGAATAAGCATCCCATTTGTCCAACGACTGCAAATCAATTGGGCTTAATTTCCATTGTTTAAGCGGGTCATGCTTACGCAAATGAAACCGTCGCAATTGCTCTTGCTGAGTAACCGAAAACCAAAACTTAAACAAAATAATGCCAGAATTGACCAACATACGTTCAAACGCCGGGGTTTGGCGCATAAATTCTAGATATTCTTGATCGTTGCAAAAGCCCATAACTTTTTCGACACCGGCGCGGTTATACCAGGACCGGTCAAACAACACCATTTCGCCTTTGGTTGGCAAATGACTGATATATCTTTGATAATACCATTGACCACGTTCTCTTTCGGTCGGTTTTTCGAGCGCCACAGTTTTTGCCGCCCGGGGGTTTAAATGCTCCATAAAGCGTTTTATCGTGCCGCCTTTGCCAGCCGCGTCGCGCCCTTCAAATAACAAGACAACCCGTTGCCCGGTTTCCTTCACCCAGCTTTGCACTTTTAGCAATTCTGTCTGCAATTGATGCTTTTCAGATTCATAGTCATATAAAGACATTTTTTCACTATAAGGGTAGCCGCCATCCAAACAGGTCAGCTCCAATAATTTAGAACCCTTAATGCTGTTTTTTTGCGACATCACATACTCAGGATTGGTCAAATCCTTCAGCACCTTTTGGGCATATAATTTGTCTCTTTTAATCTGTTTACCAGTAGTTTTGTGTTTTACATTCGTTTTAGTGATATATTTCTCCTCAACCAAATAAAGTGGTTTTTCTTGATTATAATTTCAGACCTTTTTTAAGTGATGCGCTTTGATCTAGATCAATTAACTTGGATTTTTGTTAAAAAATCGACAATTCTAGAAACCGCGCAACATTTGAAACATTTCTATCATTAGACTTATAGACAGGCCCAACTAGTCCATAAGTATTTATTAACTATATTTGCTTACAGTGGCCAAAACCATAAGCAAGCTAGGGCTCTCCATGTTCAACAACATCACGATTAAAATATACAGCTTCATCATCATTGGCTTTATTGCTCTGACGGGCATGGTGTTTCTTGCCAGCTCAGCCCTCGTTACTTATAAAATCTTCAATGCCGAAGACAAATGGAATACCTATAATACCAATAGCGCCAATCGTGTGCTGGCTTTAAACGCCTTAAACGAAAATATTGGCTATGGTGGCATGGTTCAACATTTTAAAACTTATCTATTGCGCAAAGAAAACCAATATAAAGCCTTATTCCAAGGCTCTATTGGTAGCGCAAACGCAGCTTTAATGCAATATGAACGCTCAGGTATCAGCGAAGAAGAGCTAAAATTACTCACCGAAATTCGTGGTGTTGTGCGCCAATATTCACAAAAATTCAACATTGCTATGGCTTTTGTTAAAATGGACAAGGCCACTGTAGATATTGATAAAATCGCAGCCACCAATGACGACATTGCCATTGCAGCCATTGCAGAATTGCAAAAAATATCTTGGGGCTTAAGCCATACCGATGGCGAAACCACCCGTTTGGAATTATTGGCTCAAATGCGCCAACAAATGGGTTTTGGTGGAGCCATTCACAATTTTAAAAATTACATTATCCGTCAAGATGAAGCATATGCCGTGGCCACCGCAGCAAGCTTGGCTAAAATGATTGTCTATATCGAAAAATATAAAAAATTTGACCTATCTGAAGCTGAAACCAGCGCCATCGAAACCCTGTCCACCACGGCGAATAAATATATCAAAAAATTAGAGCGTGCCAGAGGCTTAGTGGCCGAGGGCACCCGCCCAGAAGCCGCCGAAGGCCAACTCATCGTTGATGATGAATCCGCACTTCTGGCGTTTAACAATCTTTCCATTGAGATCGCCAGTTTAAACAGCCAAGATGCTTTGCAACTGAATAGCAATCTATCTGAAGCCAAATTATTTGCCGAGCTGATCATTGCCATCGCTATATTGTCATCATTATTCCTCATCGGGGTGATTGGCTATATCATGCTGCGCAAAATCGTCATGCCCTTGAATAAATTGCGCAACAGTATGGATCTATTGTCGCATGATCAGTTGGACATCGAAATTTTTGGTGCAGAGCGTAAAGATGAAATTGGCCTGATGTCGCAAACCGTGCAAATTTTTAAAGACAATGCACTTAAAATCAAAGCTTTTGAGCAAGAAAAAATTGCGCAAGATAAATTAAACGCTATCAATCAAGAGGTTGCTAACCTTAAACAATTGGCATCGACCATCACCAGTGTAAATGACAGCAGCCAAAATCTAAAATCTTTGGACGAACTCTCCGGCAAAGTTTCAGAAAATGGCCAACTCATTGCCGCCGCTGCCGCCGAATTGGTATCTGGCATTGATGAAATTTCAGTCAATAGTGAAGGCGCTGCCGCCGACGCGCAA
>NVUS02000040.1 GCA_002402005.2 OCS116 cluster bacterium
ATGTAAATTGGCAATCTCGGCACCATCAATTTTTACATTGCCTTGGTTTGGTGGCCAAATGCCGGCCAAAAATTGCATGAGTGTGGTTTTGCCACTGGCACTCGCGCCAACAATCGCCAATATCTCACCCGCCTCGATGCTAAAACTAACGCCTTTGAGGATGGCTTTTTGGACACCGGCAGGCATGCCAATAAGTTTATCTACGGTCACCGCGCCATCAGGCACTGGTAGTTTGATATTCTCGTCATCGGTATCGGATAGTGTGAGCATTTCCGCCAAACGCTTTCGCGCTGCACGTGCGGTCACAAAACCGCGCCAAGCGCCAATGGCTTGCTCAACAGGCCCTAGAGCCCGACCTGTAATGATAGAGGCCGCAATGATGATACCCGGAGTGATTTCTTGCATAACAGCTAAATAACCGCCCAGAGCCAGAATACAAATTTGCACGATGATTCTAAATGCCTTTGACCAGCCCATCAAAACTGATAAGCGGTTGGCGGCTTTGGTTTGGCCGTCAATCATTTCGCTATGATTCTGACGCCAGTTCTCGCCAATATTATTGGCCATACCCATAGCTTTAATGGCTGAGGCGTTGCGCAATGAAGTTTCGGCAAAGCTATTGGCTTTGGCACCTTGTTCTGCGGCTTCTTTTAATGGATCGCGCGATAATAATTCGGCAAAAATCGCCAGAATAAAAATAATAATTGCAGCACCTAGCGCCAATGAACCCAACCAAGGATGCATGATGAAAATAATCAGCAGATAAAACGGCGTCCACGGGGCATCGAAAAATGCAAAAAGCCCAGCACCTGAGAAAAACTGGCGTAGGCTATCCAAATCGCGAATGGCTTGTGATGATTTATTTAAGTCTGCACGTAGTGAACGGTTAATGACTGACATAAACACTGGTACATGCAGCTCTTTATCGATATCCACGCCAACCCGCACCATGATACGTGAGCGGATCATTTCTAGCCCGCCCATAATCATAATCAAAAACACCGCAAGGGCAGTAAGCACAAATAGAGTTTCAACACTGCCAGAAGTAAGCACTCTATCATAGAGTTGGAGCATAAACACCGGCGAAACCAACATAAGAATGTTAATGATAAAACTAAAAATACCCACAAATACAAAGGCACGTTTTGAGTTGCCTAAAATCTTAATGGCTTTGTTACTTTTCGGACGCTGATTCTGCATATATTATACTTTAAGATAGATACTGATTTAGCCGATATACGACATTATTATGAACATAACAAGTCGCCCCGCTATGTTCACTCTCTCGAATGCTATTTATAAACCAAAAAACACATCAAACAACCTTTGATGTGCTTCATTTTGGATATTTATAAGGGGGACGTAACTTATTTGCACAAGCCAACAGTGTGCAAACTGGCGACAGATTGCAATTGACCAACGCTGTTGAGCAGCTCTAAATTGCCGAAATAGCGTTCGAACCGCAAATTCACTAAGCTTTTGCGCAACTCGAATAATGAGTTTTTGGCCAGCAATACATCGGCAGTTGAAATAAAACTACGGGCTAATGATTGCTCAAGTGAGGAAATCGCGGCTTCTTCTTCGCGGATGGCTTGTGGCAAAATGGCTAAAGATTGTTTGATGCTGCGGGCAATCTCGTAAGCTGAGCTAACGTTTTGTTTGGACAATTCTGTCATATAAGCGCGGCGGGCACGGGCAGCGGCGAGCATGGCTTTGGCTTCGCGCACTTTGGATTCTAGCACGCCAGAGCTATATAAAGGCAATGTTAGAGCCAAACCTACACGCCCTGCAGCGCCGGTATTGGCAGCAATTTTGCCCACGCCAAAGCTGGCAGATAGTTGCACGTTAGGGCCTAGGCCAGCTTCTTGCGCTTGAATTTCGAACTGAGCAGCATCAATAGCAATGCCGGTTTTGTCAATTTCGATAGAATTGGCACGTGCCATGTCTATCGCAGCAGAACGGCTGCGCGGAATGTTGGTCAGCAAGGATTTCATAAACCCGCTGTCGTTGCCCACTGGTTTTTTATTGGTGAGCGTGAGGAGTTTAACCCGGGCGATAAGCACTTGGGCTTTGGCACGCAACATATCGGACATTGCCTGACGTACACGTGATTTGACTAATGATAATTCTTGTTGCGTGGCTTCACTGGCGGCAAACTTATCTTCAATATTGCGCAATTGCTCGTTAATATTGCCGAGGTTTTTGCGGCTTAATGATAAGAGCTGGATATTTTTGATGAAGTTAACATAACCTCTAGCCACTTCTACAATGGTATCGCGTGAGCTGCTGGTTAAATCTAAGTTGAGTAGCTGCTTGTTGCTATTGGCTTGGCCAACACGTGCGTCACTCAAGCCGCTATCATATAAGGTCTGACTGTAACTTAAAGCCAGCGTGGCATTTGTATCTATAGTTGTAGAGCCTTGGCGCGCCGAATAAGCTGATAGGTTGGCCAACAAATCCAATTTAGGGCCGTTAACATTTTCGCTTTGGATAATGCGCTCACCCGAGGCTTCTAATTGATGACGTATCGATTGTAAGTTATGATTTTTGTGCAGAGCCGATTTTGCCAATACGCAAAATTCGCCGTTATGGGCTTGGGCAGTGCTTACAAAACATGATGCTGCTACAAGAGTAGCCATACTTAACTTTAAGAACTTCATAATCAATACTCAACAATACAATGGTCAACAAACTCGCAACATAAAACTACAAATTTAATTCAAAAACAAGCCATATTTACCATAATTCTGCAATTGATGCTTGTTAAACTATAGTTAACCACGCATTGTTGAAACTAATATGAACAAAGTGTTAATAAAAAAAATGATATTAAAATTTACTAGACAAATGCATAAATATCACAGTCTTTTTTATCAGCCCACGACTTTAAACTCAAAAAACAAGCCCTAACCAACCTTCATGTTCGAATTGACATAGAATAGAATGATCATATCCTGAACCTAACTATCAACCTGTTGCGCGAAATATGTCAGGGATTAAGCCTTGTCACTCACATCAGATTCATGTATACATAAAAATTCAATTAGGTACTGTTTTCGCTGATAATAACCATTAAAATCTCATGCAGCGGGCAGTATGTATACAATTTAAAGCCAAAGGAATGCGCGATGAAAGTAACGTGGAAATTAAGTGACGGCAGCGAAATCGTTGGCGATGTTGCCGATGGCGTTAATTTAATGGAAGGCGCTATTTTGAATAAAGTGCCAAACATTATTGGCGAATGTGGCGGTCATTTATCCTGCGCAACTTGTCATGTATATGTCGATGACGCTTGGCAAGCAACTGTTGGCGAACCTGATGCCTTTGAAGATGATATGTTGGACATTGCCGAAGATGAACGCCTGCCCTCTAGCCGCCTTTCCTGTCAGCTCATCGCTTCAGATGCCCTAAACGGTTTGGTATTGGTTCTACCTTAGGCTCATAATTCTATTCTATTTATACTTTTAAATGCTGTTCTTGGCAGGATTTATACTGCCAGTATCTACAGTTTCGTCTCCTGTTTATTCGCTAAAGATTATGACCGTTTTATCATTTAGTCTTGTCATCAGAAATTTGATGATGTATACATGATTATAGATAGGGGGAAAGAATGAGGGTTCACTGTTAAGCAAAGGTTTCGAGGGAGGCTTATGTTGGTATCATTGCCCAAATTTCGCAATAATCTTATGATTTTTCAATATATTTTTTGATTATGTCCAATATTTATTTTAACTTTATAAGCTCAATATCTTAATAAAAGGAAATAACAACAGTTATTTATGTATACAATTCTAGGGAGGAATGAATGAATTTAACTTTAAACAAAACCACCAAACTTATGGCTGGCCTATGTGTTGCGGCTATAATGGCGTTTCAGCCATTGACTGCTTCTGCTGAATCTATGGCAGGCAAGACGATTACTTTGATCCGTAATGCATCACCCGGTGGTTCTACTGGTTTGGGCGCACAAATTTTGGCCAATTACTGGTCAAAGGCCATTGAAGGCGAGCCAACCATGATCGTGCAATCAGTACCCGGCGGCGCGTTGACCAAAGGCATTAACCAAGCCCGAAACGCAAAACCTGATGGCACAACCATTGGTTATGTAGCGTGGAGTGGCTCTACCCGTATTTTGGATGACCCCGCTTTGCAAATTCCATTCGAAAAGCTCGGCCTTATTGGCGGTGTTGGTGGTACAAGCCAAATGATTAGCATCCGTACAGATGCTGGTGACGGCATCTCAAACCCTGGCGACTTCGCGAAATTAGATGAAGTTGTATTTGGTGGCTATAGTGTTAAATCTATGCCGTCTATGTCATTCGCTGCGGCATTTGATTTGCTCGGCTTGGATTGGACATTTGTCTCTGGCTTCTTTGGTGATACCAAAATTTCTGCAGCGCAAATGCGTGGCGAAATCGAAGCAGGTATGTCAACCGCCTCTTATTACCGCACACAACTTAAAGATGGTGCGGTTGCCGATGGCGAAATTATGCCAGTATTCTATTTAGGTGCACCAACAGCTGATGGCAAAGACATCGTTAAGACAGATGCTTATGGTGAAATTGCACTTCCATTCTCTGAATATTATCGCAACATTACTGGTAAAGATCCGTCAGGCCCAGAATGGGAATTGATCAAGTTCAATGGCACAAATCATGAGCCAGTTATTTGGTTGATCTTCGCTCCAGAAGGTACGCCTGATGAAACGATGAAAACTTTGCGTAATGCATTTGTAAAAGCTTCGACTGATCCGGCTTACATTGCTGAAGCAACCAAGCTATATGGCGCAGAGCCACTCATCACTTCTGGCCAAGCCATTATTGATAGAGTGAAAAGTGTGCAAGGCACTACCGAAGAAATGAAAGACATTCTTCGCACTTACATTGCCAAATTAAAAGGTTAAGCTACACATAAACATAAGCACCGATGCCTTGTCTCCGTATTGGGCATCGGCGCTTTTACTATCCTCATTTTACAGCCGGATTTATAATATTTGGCTCTAACCCCTAGGTTTTGTCCATGTTTTCAACTTTCATCGATGGTTTACAGCTCATCATATCCTTTCCGAATATTTTTTATCTACTGGGCGGCATTGCGCTTGGATTGTGGCTTGGGGTTGTGCCTGGTTTGGGCGGAGTAACGGGTATGGTGGTTTTGTTACCATTTACATTTGGCATGGACCCTGCGGCGGCTCTGGCTATGTTGTTAGGCTTGTTTGCAGTGGTGAGTACCAGCGATACGATTACCTCTGTTATGTTGGGCATTCCGGGAACAATTGCTTCACAGGCAACGGTGATTGACGGCCATGCAATGGCCAAACGCGGCCTATCTCAGACCGCTTTTGGCGCAGCTTTTGCATGTTCGGCCTTTGGTGGTGTATTGGGCGGTCTGGCCATGGCGGTGTCTTTGCCGGTGGCTATTTTTATTATTTTGGCCTTTGGGTCTCCAGAGTTTTTTCTACTGGCCTTATTGGGCTTGATTATGGTCGGCGCGGTGAGCGGCAATGCAGTGTCTAAGGGCATTGCAGCGGCTTCATTGGGTTTGTTATTGTCGCAAATTGGCTATCCAATTGCCGGTGATGCACCGCGTTATTGGTTTGGCAGTATCTCTTTATTAGATGGCTTGCCATTGGTGCCAATTGTACTTGGCCTGTTTGGCATTCCAGAGATGATGGATTTGGCAGCACGCCGTACATCCATCGCGCATATCGAAGATGAGCGGGCTGAGGATGACAGCATTATGAACGGCATTCGCTTGGCGATCCGTCACAAATGGTTGGTGATCCGTTGTTCGTTATTGGGTGTTTATATCGGCATGTTGCCGGGCATTGGGTCAGCCGTGGTTGACTGGTTGGCTTACGGCCATGCGGTGCAGAGCGCAGATGACAGTTCTCAGTTTGGCAAAGGTGACATTCGCGGGGTGATTGCTCCTGAATCAGCCAACAATGCGGTTTTGGGTGGCTCACTCATTCCAACCGTGGCATTTGGCATTCCAGGCAGTGGCGCAATGGCGGTATTGTTGGGCGCGTTGACCATTCATGGGTTTACCCCTGGCCGCAATATGTTGGGCGAGAATTTAGATGTGACGTTCAGCATGGTGTGGACGATTATCATTGCCAACCTGATTGGCGCTGCGGTGCTGATGGTGTGGGGCAAACAGGTGGCTAAAGTTGCCTTTGTTAATGGCAATTATATTGTACCCGCAGTGATTATGTTCATCTTTATGGGCTCGTGGCTCTGGTCACCAGATATGTTCACATGGGGTGTATTGCTGTGTGTTGGTGGTTTGGGTTATATGATGAAGATTGGTGGCTGGCCAAGACCTCCGTTGATTTTAGGTTTTGTATTGGGTCCGATTATGGAAGACGCCATGTCAATCACCTATCAAGCTTATTCCTTTGTGGAAGTGATCTCACGCCCGACAGTGATTGTGCTGGGTCTGATTGTCTTGGGTGTATTGGCCTTTGCGGTTCGTTCGGCGCGCAAAAAGCTTTCTGATTTTGATGTTGAAGCCACAGTGGTAACCCGTAGCAGCCTTTATCTGTCATCTGGCATGGCGGTTGCTTTTGGTGGTGTGTTTATCGCGGCGATTTGGCTGGCGGTAGACTGGGATATGCTGACCAAAGTGTTCCCGATCACCATCTCGATATTTGGTGTATTGATGATTTTGGGTGTGATCTTGGATGACTGGGGTCGGTTGCGTGGATTTGCAGCGGCACGCAAGGGCGGTGACGCCACTGCTGGTGGTAATTTTGCTGATTTTGTGATTGCCAACCGCCGTCAGGTCAATACATTTTTAGCCATGTTGGCTTTGGTCCTCGCGACCCCTTGGCTAGGTACATTCATCTCATTCGTCGGTTTTGCGGCGGTTTATATGATATTCTGGGGCAAGTTTAGTTGGAAGATTGTTCTGATTTATTGCTCTGGCATTGCAGCGGTTTTATATGGATTATATGACCTGATTCTGCACACACCGTTTGTCCCACCTTTTTTCCTTGGCTAGGTTTGGAAAAAAACAACTGAAGCTAAATATGGGAGCCAAGCTCCCGTATATATTTACCCCATAGGAGGTGCAAATGACAAAAACAGCAGATCTAAGTATAGATACAAAAAACCCAATCATTGGCATTGGCGCGATTGATTGCGACGTGCATATAAAAAGCCCCAATACGGCAGACTTAACGCCCTATTTGGATGATTATTGGAAAGAGATGTTTCCCTATCGCTCAATTGACGAGATGGAACTCACCTCAGCTCCGCACCAAAGCAAACATTATAGCCGTGAAGGCACAACCGGCGGCGGCGCACAAAGCGTTGATGAGCTGGTTAAAAATGTGCTCGATCCATTGCAGCTTGATGCAGCCATTATCAATGTGGTCAATGCCGTGCAAGCCATTTACGACCCGTATATGGCAACGGCCATGTGCCAAGCGGTCAATAGATGGGTTGCAGCTGAATGGTTGGATAAAGAACCACGCCTGCGCGCCTCTTTATTGATACCGTTCCAAGCGCCAGAAGAAGCGGTTAAAGAGATTCAAAAATACGCTGATGATCATCGGTTTGTGCAAATCTTAGCCATTACTGGCGGCGAGAACCCATTGGGTAAACGCATGTATTGGCCAATTTATAAAGCCGCTTGTGATGCGGGCATGGCATTGTCTATCCATCCGGGTAATATATACCGTCATTCACCAACCGCCTCTGGCTTTCCGTCTTATTTGGTTGAGCAGCAAGTGACATGGGCACAGGGTTTTAGCTCTCAGATGAGCAGCCTATTGGCTGAAGGTGTGATGAATGAATATTCTGACATGAAGATTGTGATGGCTGAAACCGGTGTGAGCTGGTTATTTGGCGCAAGCTGGCGCATGGCCAAAGATTGGCGCGGTGTGCGTGGTGAGATTCCGTGGATTAAAGAAAGCCCAGAAAAAATCATCAAGAGAAGCATTCGCATGACGATTGCGCCGTTTGATGGCCCACCAAACCCAGAAGACGGCAAAACACTGATTGATTGCATTGGTTCAGCTGACATGTTGCTTTATGCCAGTGATTACCCGCACAATTACACCAGTGAGTTGGGGGCATGGCCGGCGGCACTACCGCAAGATTTAGCCCGCGCCATCGGCGTCGATAACGCCCTTGCCACATATCCAAGATTAAAGGTGTAACATTATGAGTGATACAGTATTAGAAAAACCAGCCACAAAAGCTGCCAAACCAGCCGAAGCTCAATTGATGATTGTTGATTGTGACATCCATCCGGGTTTTACCACTAAGGATGAGCTGGGTAAATTTATGCCATTAAGATGGCGTCAGCATGTTCAAGATTATGGCATCAGAACCTCCAACCCCTTTGTCGGAAGTCTTCCTTACCCGCGTATGGGCAATGGCATGCGCCAAGATAGTTATCCGCCAGATGGTGGTGCGCCAGCCTCTAACCTAGAATTTATGCAAGCCCAATTGCTTGACCCGTTAAACATTGAGTTTGGCTTGTTGCATGCGCTAAACCCCGGGCCAGCTGCGTCTAATTTAGAGCAAGGCAATGCGGTTTGTGTGGCGGTTAATGATTGGCAAGTTGACAAATGGTTATCCAAAGACAAGCGCTTAAAAGGCGGCATTGTGGTCAATCAAGATGATGCAGTTGGTTCAATCGCTGAGATTGAAAGAAACGCCAATGATCAGCGTTTTGTGCAAATTGGCATGGTGCCACGTTCGATCGAATCGATGGGTCGGCAGCGTTATTGGCCGATTTATGAATTGGCTGAATCTTTAGACCTACCGATTGGCGTGCATAGCGCTGGTTATGGCACGCATACCAATAGTGCTGGCGGTTGGGGTTCATTCTACATTGAAGAACATTGTGGTTTTGCTCACCCGGCGCAAACGGTGATTATCTCGATGATTTTTGAAGGTGTATTTGAGCGCTTTCCAAAATTAAAATTGGTTGTGGTTGAAGGCGGGTTTGCTTGGCTTGCGCCATTAATGTGGCGTATGGATCGTGAATGGGAGCGTATGAAAGATGAAGTCCCACATCTTAAAATGAAACCATCCGAATATGTAAAACGCAACATCTGGTTGACCACTCAGCCAGTTGAAGAGCCACCTAATGTGCGCCATATGACGCCATTATTGGAATGGATTGGCCATGATAAATTGCTATTCTCGACCGATTACCCGCATTGGGATTTTGATGATCCGAACCGCGCGTTCCGTGTGCCGATGGCAGCGGGCGTAAAAGAAGGCATTTTGCGTGATAACGCATTGTCAGTTTATCAGCGTTTAACAAAATAATAGGAGACAGACATGGGACAACATGTTGTTTGTGAGATACACGAAATACCTGAAGGCAAAGCCAAACAGGTGCATGTAGAAGGCCGTGACATTGCGGTGTTTAA
>NVUS02000041.1 GCA_002402005.2 OCS116 cluster bacterium
GATATGGCTTCATATGTTTTGCCACATTTGCAATAGCCCAACGAAATGCACAATGCCAAAGCCTAGACAAATGATGGAGCTGTAAAACCAGAATTTTGCGCTATTTTCACCCTGCGGTCTCAATACAAAATAAAACCCATAAATGCCACGGATTGTGTAAATCGCTGTGATGGCAATCAAGCCCCATTTCAGCAAAGGCAAAGGCATAATTACCCCGGCAGCTGATAACGCATAAGCGCTCCAAATAGCCAGTATAATCACAATTGGCAGGGTGATGAAAATGTGTTTTGCATTGCCATCATCCGCCCAGTTCGCCATCTGCTGACCCGCGCCAAAAAACAAATACCATTTGCCACCAAAAACAATACAGCCAATATGTGCCAAACTGGCAATCGCGCTTAAAATTGCGCCAATGAATAAATATAACATACATAAGTGTATGCTGATTAATCACGCACAAGTCAACAGATATTGTTTTGCTGTTTACCACCATCCGTTAGATGATGGTGAAACACGGGAGGAAATTATGCTTTATACCACCATCGCCAAATTTTGGCGTTTATTTGTTGAAATTATCGCTATGTTTTCGGTGGCTTTCACCGTCTATCAATTCGCCTTTAACGATGGCAAGCAAATGGTTATGAGCTCCATGTCATCCGTCTCGCACGATTTGTCTATGCTAGAGCAAACTTTAAATACGAACGAGATCGTTTCGTCCGATCTAAAATTCGCTCTGTCAAAGATTATTTCATCACTCGAAGCAACCGGCATGAAAAATTCAGCTCAGGCGTCGTGTGATGTGGTCAAAACCTAAACATGTTTGCGCCGATGTTTGATAAATAACCAAACAGCACCACCGATGCTAAGTGCAACGAGCGCAATTGTAAGAGGGCTGTCGAACCAAACCGGTAATGGCATTAAAACTGCGCTTCCCGCAAAAAAAGCTATGCCAAGCGGCGCCATGCAACATATTGTCATGGCAGCCATGAAACCCAACATGCCTTTCTTTTTTAGGTTTTTGTTTTTACTTTGCGGCACACTGCATGTGCTTTTACAGCCGCAGCTGCTTTCTTCATTAAGATTTTCAGTTGTCATATGAGCTCCTAAGTTAGTGACAAAAACAACTTGCCACTTGAAGCTCAGTTTAAGTCAAGATGTTTCTTGTCTAACTTGCCACCAACGCCAAAAGGCAATGCCCGCCCATAAAAATTCAATCACTGCAAATGGCCATGACTCGATCGCCACTGCATAGCTGGATGAAGCCAAACAAGCCCCCGAAAATAACAAAATATATATATGATGTCTTTTCTCCAACAGGTAAAATATAGCCATTAAAGACACAGCAAGCGTTCCAAATAAATCTATCATGTAACCGCGCATATTGTTTTGTTAAGTGCCAATTCACCACATTGTTCAATGCTGTTGCAGCCGCAAGATGACACCATTTTCAATAATGTTTTTGTTTGCTCAATTTGTTTTATCTGCTCATCCAACTGGTTCATTTTTTGATCGGCAAGCCTATTTAAAAATGCAGAGGGCGCATCAGTCTTTTGCGCCTGTGTAATTTTTTGAATTTCACGAATGCTAAATCCTGCATCCAAAACCAACATAGTAAAACCCAGAGCATTCATCCATTTGTCGTCATATAACCGCCGGCCATTTAGCCGATAGGGTTTTGGCACAATGCACATTCTTTCATAATATCTTATGGCCGAAGTTGCCAACCCGGTGCGTGCTGCCACTTCGCCAATGCCAAAATCTTTCATTCTCGCTCCGTAATTCTTTGCTGTTAAACACTCAGCATAACAGTTAAAGTTAACTTCAAGTCAAGTTAAACATTCAAACCATGCGGAGTCAAAAATGCAAACGTTAAAAGAATTATACCAAGGCTTTATGGCTATGCCGCTTTGGGTGAAATTGTGGATGATGGTGATGATTGTGGTCAACGGCATTATGCCTTTGTGGTTCTTCGAACATGTGGTGGCACAAATCACCTTTTTGGGCATATTCATCGCTGGGCCTATCGCTTATTTCATCGTCAAAGCCGTGGGTTTCAATAAGTTTTTGGGCATGATGCACGCCCCGTGGATTTTGATGATTTATTTGCAAGCACACACCCTGCTCACCACGGCAATCATTGGCGCATTTGGCTATTGGCTGTTGGCCTCGCTGATAATTTCAAGCGTCAGTTTGGTGTTGGATATTATGGATGTGGTGCACTATACAAGCCGGGTTAAAAAACAAAATAAGGCTTGATTGTATACATTCTACCCATATAATCCACCCAACCAAAGGGGATATATATGAAATTAGCACAAGCCATGTCGCGCCTAGGCACGGAAACCGCATTTGATGTGATGGCGCGCGCCCAGCAATTGCGCGCTGAGGGTAAAGACATTATCGATCTATCCATCGGTCAAAGTGACTTTAGAGCGCCCGACAGCATTGTCGAAGCGGCAGTCAAAGCCTTTCGCGATGGCATGCACAGTTACACACCTGCCAAAGGCATCTTGCCATTACGCGAAGCGGTAGCTGCGGATATCGAAAAACGCCGCGGTGTCAAAGTATCTGCCGAAAATGTGCTGGTTGTACCCGGTGGCAAAGTCACCATGTTTTTTGCCATTCAGCTATTTGCCGAACCCGGTGCTGAAATCTTATACCCCAATCCCGGCTTTCCTATTTACGAATCTCTCATCAATTACGGCGGCGCAAAAGCCGTTGCCATTCCAATTCTTGAGAAAAATAATTTTGCATTCAGTGCCGATGATATCTTAGAGCGTTTAACGCCCAATTCGCGTTTGCTCATCCTAAATTCTCCGGCCAACCCAACCGGTGGTTTCACTCCGCGTAGTGAGCTAGAAAAACTCATCAAAGGTTTGGATGATTATCCTGATTTATACATATTGAGCGATGAAATTTATGGCCGTATGTTATATGACGGCAATGAACATGCCTCACCAATTGAGTATGAATCGGTGCGTGATCGGGTGATTATACTCGATGGTTGGAGTAAAACCTATGCCATGGCGGGCTTGCGTTTGGGCTATGGCTTATGGCCAGACACACTGATCGATCATGCCACACGCCTTGCGGTCAATGTGCATTCTTGTGTCAACGCCCCCACCCAATATGCCGGTTTAGAAGCTTTAACGGGCCCGCAAGACGAAGTTGAAGCCATGTTCAAAACCTTTGATGAAAGACGCAAAGTCATCGTGCCGCGGCTTAATGAAGTGCCGGGCTTTAAATGCCACGATCCAAGCGGTGCATTCTATGTATTCCCCAATATTACCGGCACAGGCATGGACAGCGCCACCTTACAAAGCCGCATCTTAGAAGAAGCCGGCGTTGCTACAATTCCCGGCACAAGCTTCGGTTCATATGGCGAAGGTTATATCAGGCTTTCTTATGCCAACAGCATCGAGAATATCAACAAAGCTGTCGACCGCATTGGCGATCTGCTAAGCTAACTGCTCTTGTATGTCGAGAATATGCGTTTCGAATTCAGTTAAATAATCGCGCAAATTCTCGGCATTTTTCGGGTCGTCAAAAAAATCTTGAATGTCTTGTAGGCTCATTGATCTTAAATTAAATTGCGTAAATATTTTGGCGTTAAAATTTTCCGAAACCGTATCTAAAACCTTGCGCAAACTATACAGCAAATCGTCCCCGCCATAAGATGCATGCATCAGGGCGATGGGTTTGCCGATAATTTCAGGGCGCGAAACTAGCCAATCAATGGCATTCTTTAGCCCGCCCGGTATGGCATGCACATATTCGGGGCAGGAAAAAACAATGCCATCGGCCGCATCGACTTTCTTGGCAAAATCAATCACCGCTTGTGGTGTTTTTTGTCCCTCAAAATCCTGCGAAAAAATAGGTAATTCTCGCAGGTTTTCCAGAATCTCTACGTGAATATGCACCGGCGCATTCGCTTTTAGAGCGCGCAACAAAGCTGTATTGGTGGAGTTTTTGCGTACACTGCCCGAAATTGCCAATATTCTCATCATATATCTTTAGAACTCTTCGGTATCAATATCCAACTGCACAATTGTATTATAGCGTGGCCCAGCAATGGCTGATGGTGTCATAATCTCATCTAATTTTGCCAAAGCATCAGCGCTTAATGTCACTTTCATGGCACTAAAATTCTCAGCCAAATGTTCAAGATTTTTTGTGCCGGGGATAGAGACAATGCAATCATTCTGCTGAACAACCCAAGCGTTGGCAAGTTGTGCCAATGTGCAACCTTCTGCATTCGCCACATTTTTTACCTTGGCCAATAATGCCAAATTCTTCGGGTAATTTTCAGCATTAAACCGCGGCATGCCATGGCGCAAATCACCATCTTCTAACTCATGCAAACCGGCTAATTTACCAGTTAAGAAAGCCCGCCCAACGGGGCTGAATGCCACAAATGTCGTGCCCAAATCTTGGCAAGCGTTCAGCACAGCAATTTCAGGGTTGCGCGTCCACAATGAATATTCACTTTGTACCGCCGCAATCGGGTGTTCTGCATGGGCTTTGCGCAAAGTCGTGGCCGAAACTTCTGACAAGCCAATGGCTTTAATCTTGCCCTCTTTAATCATATCAACCATTGTGCCAATACTGTCTTCAATCGGCGTATTTCTATCCAGCCGATGCAGATAATAAAGGTCAATCACCTCAGTTTGCAGGCGGCGCAAACTGTCTTCGACATTCTTGCGCAAACTATCCGGCCGGCTGCTGATGATGCGTTTGCCGCCATCATCAATATACATGCCGCCTTTGCTGCATAACATATATTCATCGCGCCGGGTTTTTAACGCATTACCAACCAGAGTTTCATTTTTGCCGCTGCCATAAATGGTTGCTGTGTCAAAAAAATCATAGCCCATATCCAGCGCTTCGTTTAAAAACCGCTCGCCTGTTACGGCATCTGGTGGCGTACCATACGCATGCGATAAATTCATGCAACCAAGCCCAATGGCCGAAACTTCAAATTCACCAATCTTGCGTATGTTCATTTCATTATCCCTCATTCAGGCATTGCTCTAGCCTGTCCAATGTATTCATTGCGCCCAAAACCTGTGCCACGCTTGAGTTTGGCTCACGGCCTTCGCGTATCGCGTCAAAAAACTCTCTGTCTTGCAGCTCAATGCCATTCATTGACACCGCCACGTTAGACACATCAATCTGATCATCATTGCCGTCAAACAAATCATCATAACGCGCCAAATAGGTACCTTTGTCGCAAATATATCTAAAGAATGTACCAAATGGCCCATCATTGTTAAACGATAATGACAAAGTACACAACGCACCATCAGCAACTTTTAAACCAATGCTCATATCCATAGCAATGCCAAGTGTCGGGTGAATTGGCCCTTGCATAGCTTGCACATGGGTGGCTTCTTGCCCGGTTTGATACTGGAACAGATCAATCGTATGGCAGGCGTGATGCCACAATAAATGGTCAGTCCATGACCGCGCTTCACCCTTGGCATTGGTATTTGTCCGGCGGAAGAAATAAGTCTGCACATCCATTTGCTGAATTTTCAACTCACCCGCAGCAATTTTATTGCGAATATATTGATGGCTTGGGTTAAACCGCCGCGTATGCCCCGCCATGGCCACCAAACCAGTTTCAGCCTGCACTTTAACCAAACGTTTGCTGTCAGCAATGTTATCAGCCATCGGAATTTCGACCATCACATGTTTGCCAGCTTGCATGCATTCAATGGCTTGTGCCGCATGCATTTGGGTTGGTGTGGCCAAAATCACCCCATCAACATCATCACGTGCCAAAGCTTCGCTCAACTCGGTTGTCGCATGATCGATGCCGCGCTCTGCTGCCAAAGCCTCAATACGTTCTTGATTATGCCCGACCACAGAGGTCACCGTTACGCCCTCAATAGCGTTAATCGCATCTAAATGTTTTATGCCAAATGCGCCATAAGCGCCCGCTACACATACTCTCATTTTTCATCTCCCATATTGTCTAAAATCTGATCTGAAAGAGTTTCAAACTCTTCGCCTACCGCTTGTAATTTCATATTACCGATAAGTTGCTGCCACTCAACAGTGGCTTTGGCCATGCTGTTATTCAAACCCAATTGCGCGACGGTCAGTGCCACTTCGCGCATTTCGGCGGCGCGTCTAACGCCATGTTGCATCATCCGCTCTAGCATATAGCCTGAACGTTTGTGCCAACCAAATTCAGGAAAGCTTTTTTCCAGCGAGGTCAATATTGTCTCATCTATACCCAATTTACGTGCCGCCAATAAACATTCAGCATTCAACGCCTCAAGGCCTTTTATCATAATCGAGCGCACCATTTTAATCGATGAAGCTTGGCCAATTTCGCCATCAACAATTTCGGCTTTCATGTCCAGTTTATCAAAAAAATCTTGTGCCTGTTGGGCATATTCGCCGCAAATTAGCAGTGGCACTTGGTGCATTTTAGGATAGACCGGCGCCATCACCGCCACATCAACATAGCGACCACCGGCGGCATTGATTAACTTGGCATTTGTCTTTTT
The DNA here is from genome assembly GCA_002402005.2 of OCS116 cluster bacterium. GTDB lineage: Bacteria > Pseudomonadota > Alphaproteobacteria > Rhizobiales > OSC116 > OCS116. The sequence continues at coordinate 6,519 of NVUS02000041.1, forward strand.
GGTTTCAGGCGCACAACTATTGCAATCAAAATAATATTGGCCTTGCTCTATATATTGAGCGGTGTTGGCGGCGGCTTCGGCGGCTTGGTCGGCCGTGACCATCGAGAATATAATGGTCGCGCCGGTAATCGCTGCTTTGGCTTCAACACAGCCCTCAACATTTTGCGCTTTATAATCAGCAAGCTTGGCATCTTTTAACGCCGCATCATCAGTTTTTACATCATAGGCTTTAATCGATGGCGTTAAGTTTGCGCCACGCCAACCTTTGGCAAAAGCCGTGGCAGCTTCGCCAAAACCAATAAATATAATGTCGGGCAGGGCAGGCATAATTTTCAATCTCCATCAGGGCAGACAGCGCAAATGCGGTTATTCATTCAGCGCCAAGCCACTTTCGCGTAATTTTTCAATAAAAAATATTTGGGTTTTGGTCGGCTCCCACGATTTGCGCACGGTTATGCCAATTGGTCGTGAGCCTTGCTCAATCTCATACGGTATTTTCTGCAAAAGCCCGCTGTCCAATTCATGTTGAATTTGCTCGACCGAGATAATGCCAATACGGTCGCTATCCAACAATAAGGTGCGCATTAAAATTTGCGAACTGGTTTCAACCAGATTTTTCGGAATGTCATCATCGCCAGAGAATATGCTCTTAAATATATCATGCGATGGCGTGGTTGCCGGCGGCACCACCCAGGGATATTGCGACAGTGCTTGCGTATTGGCGTCGGCATTTTGGCATAATGGATGCCCAGCCCGCGCCACAATGCAAATGGATGAGCTGAACAATTCTTCTTGAATCACATCATCACTGGGGATCGGAAAGCGCAATGCGCCAATTAACATGTCAAAATCGCCATGGCGTAAATGCGATAACAAATCATCATAAGAGCCATCACCAACCCGAAAGCTAAAATCTGGATATTGATGCGAAAATTGAGTGATTGCACTGGGCACAATCGAGGTACGCGCCAAAGGCATGCAGCCAATATTGATGATACCCACTTCACGATTGTGTAATGAGTTGACCTCATCTTGGCCTTGCGAAATTTCGGCAAATGCCAATTTCGAGGCTTTGGCCAAAATTTGCGCCGCTTTGCTGATGTTAATGCCGGTCAGTGTTTTTTCAAAAAACACCACACCAATTTGGCTCTCAAGCTCACGGGCCGAGCGATGTAAGCTAGATTGCGAAATGCCAATATTGCGCCCCGCAAGGCTAAAATTCTGGGTTTCACTCACCGCAATTAATGCCCGCAATTGGGTTGTGGTCAGCATTTGTAGCGAATGGCCGGTCGAGCCGCTGCCATCTTTTTGGCTGGGGTCTTTATGAATGCCGACCCGAATGGCAGCTTTTGTACCATCGGAAATAATGTTCAACGCCCGCTCGACCCGGTGCGCATAAGCCGCGCCCGATGGCGTCACATACATGCCGTTATTACGCCGCTCGAACAATGTGGTTTTTAGCATGCCTTCTAATTTAGATATAGCTTGCGTGATGGCAGGTTGCGACAAAAAAACCTTTTTTGAAGCCTTGCTGATGGATTTTGTGGCAATTACCTGCAAAAAAACCCGTAAATGTCTGATATTTGGTGTTTCGAAATTCATTTTTATGTATTTAGATGATAAACATCTTAATGTAAATAATATAACAGCGTTCGCAAAATTCAATACCTTTATCTGAAAATGGAATGGTTTCAAATCAGCTTTTGGCAGATACTCTTCGCAAAATAATAAATATCAGGGTTTTACTTTATGATTATTGACTGTCACGGCCATTACACAACCACACCGCCCGCTGTTGGTGCTTATCGCGACCAGCAAAAAGCCGACATCGCGAAAGACCCAAATTTTGTTGGCGAAAAAGGCAGCGTCATCATAAGTGATGATGAAATTCGTGATTCGATCGAAAATAACCAACTGAAATTGCAGCAAGAACGTGGCACAGACCTGACCATTTTTTCCCCCCGCGCGTCTTGGATGGGGCATCACATCGGCAACGAACATACCAGCCGGTTTTGGACAGAACATCAAAATGAGTTGATCAAACGCGTATGCGATCTTTACCCCAATAATTTTGCACCGGTTGCGCAATTGCCGCAATCACCCAATACTGACCCGGCCAAATCTGTGCCTGAAATCATCCGTTGCATCGAACAAATGGGCTTTATTGGCATTAATCTAAACCCCGATACCACTGGCGGCCATTGGAAAGATAAGCCATTGGGCGATAAATCTTATTATCCGATTTATGAAAAAATGGTCGAATATGACATTCCGGCCATGGTGCATGTTAGCTTTTGTTGTAATGACAGTTTTCATACCACCGGCTCGCATTATTTGGGCGCTGATACCACGGCGTTCCAACAATTAATTATGTCTGATGTATTTAAAGACTTCCC
>NVUS02000042.1 GCA_002402005.2 OCS116 cluster bacterium
CAAACGCTTGAAACTGAAATTAGTGACTTTTTGGATGATGTGCGCCAAGCTTAAATGATGTTCCCGTGACTGAAAGGCGCAGCATAACCGCCAATTTTGACTTGGTTTAACAGCCCTTGCGCCATAGAAATATCGAGATAAATTTCGCTGGGTCGCCCCATATCGACGCCTTGTTCCAGAACGAATTTATGTGCGCCGTCTGTCAGGTCCTGATATTTGGCAAGCACGCCGGCAAAACTAGTTGCAGCCGATCCGGTGGCGGGATCTTCCGCCATGCCCCAACCAATCGAAAACATGCGGGTTGAGAAATCTACAGGTTCAGCTTCGCCAGCGCAATAACAATAAAATGCCAAATGTGGTTGATCTGCAATGTGCTTTTGGGCAGCAGTCGCATTTAATTTAATTTGGCGCAATGCTGCGCGTGACTGAATTGGGATGGCGAAAAACCGCGTTCCGCAATCAAATAAGCTTGGGTTATGGCCGGCAAAACCAATATCTGCTGGCGTTAAACCCAACATTTCAGCCGCTTGGGTTGCGGTGAGGTCAATTTTGATTTCTTGTGGGATTTTGGGGGCGATGAATTCGGCATAATCGTGACCTTGTTTGCCGAGCTGTAGGTTAATTTCGACCAGCCCAGCTTTTTCGATAAAAACCACTTTATGTGTGCCGGTAAATTCAGCGCCGACTTCCTGCCTTGCGATGGCGATGGCACCGCCAATGGTGGGGTGGCCGGCGAAAGCCAGCTCGGCGCTGGGGGTGAAAATGCGCACCGTGTAATAACCATCTTGTTTGGGTGAAATAAAAATGGTTTCAGACAGGTTGAACTCTTTGGCAATTTGTAGCATTTGGGCATCGGAAATTGTTTTGGCGTCGGGAATGATGGCCAATGGGTTACCGCTAAAGGTGGTTTTGGTAAAGACGTCATAGATTTGAAACTTGGTCATGATTAGTCTTTCATCTTATGTTGGGCGATTTTTATGGCGGCATCTATGGCCAATTTGGGTGCGGAAAGTATTGGCAAGTTAAGTGATTGCAACAATGGCTCGGCCACCCGCATCGAAGCTTGCGCCAAGATTATGCAGCTGGTGGTTGGTGAAATTTCGGTTTTGATTTGTGCGGCTATGGTTTGGGCAAATTCGGCCTGATTGCCGGTTTCAAAATGCGGCCAAGCGGCATCGCATAAAATCACTTGTGGGTTGATGTTCAGCCCGGCTTGATGGGCGCAATCTTGCAACAAATCCAATGTCGCGTGGCGGGTGCTGTCTAGACATATCGCCACCGCAATATTGGGGGCATATTCAAGTGCGGCTTGCATCAGCGGGCGGTCGATGCGCAGTATGTGTTTGTTATTTTTGGCACATTCATCGGCAATTGGCCCTAAGGTGGAACAACTGCATATGACGGCATCAGCATCAACCAAACCATCTAACGCGGCTATGGTCGCGATGCGCACACTATCAAGACCTTCTGCCCGGGCTTGTGCCAACAATTCTGGCTGCACAATGTGCAGCAGCTCGACATCATATTCAGCCGCTAAATTGGTGAATGTATCGACATGTATTTGTGCAGTGTGCAACAAAGCTATTTTCATTTCACTCGATCCGTTTTTTTCAGCTTAACATAAAAAAGCCCTCACAATGGTGAAGGCTTTTGATGATATTATTCATATTTTTGATGGATGGATTACATTCACCCTTTGGGAATGCGCAACACTTGGCCGGGATAGATTTTATCCGGATCGCTCAACATCGGGCGGTTGGCCTCGAAAATGGCTTGATATTTAGAGCCGTTGCCCAGAGTGGACGCAGATATTGCCCATAGAGTATCGCCTTTTTTAACCGTATAAAATTCTGATTCATCGGCTTCATCGGTGGTGGTTATGCTCTCTTCGACCCCGCCCACGCCAGTGATATTGCCTAAGGCCAGCACGATTTTTTCTTTTTCTTCTTGGCTGACACCATCGCCGCCAGTGACGATGACTTTATCGCCTTCGACTGCCAAGGTGATGCCGGCCATATTCAGGCCATGCTTGGCCACTTCGGCGCTTAATTCTTCCACCGCTGGCGCTTCATCTTTGCTGCCAATACCGATAGATGCACCCACATCTTTCATAAAACTAAAAAAGCCCATTATCTTCTCCCTTTATTTTTAATTTTGATTAGAACATAAATATTAGGCCGCATTTACAATCAATTAGCAACTAGTTTTTGAATATACTTTTGGATATTGTCTATAGTTACTTGGTCTATATGCAGGCCTAACCTTGTGCGCCGCCAGATGAAATCTTCGACATCACATACCCATTCATGGGCGACAACATAATCTAACTCGGCAGCATAAATATCATGCCCCAGATGTGCGCCTAAGGCTTTTATATCTTGCGCCTCGCCCAGCATTTCATAAACCTTACTGCCATAATGGGTGGCTAGACGTTTGATCAGGCTGTGGGGTAAAAAATCATATTTGGTTTCGAGTGTGGTGATGAATTCGGCAATGTTGCGATTGGCATTAATGTCACCGCCCGGCAAGGTGGCTTGGCGTGTCCAATCCAACCCCATATGCGGCAAGAAGATGCGTAATTTTTGGCATGCCGCCTGCCCCAAATGCCTGAATGTGGTGATCTTGCCGCCATAAACGGTTAATAGAGGTGGCGAATCAGGATCGGCTGCATCGCGTTCTATGTCCAAAATATAATCGCGGGTGACGGATTTTGCGTCTTTGGCTTTGTCGTCAAATAATGACCGGACACCGGCAAAGCTCCATTTGACATCAGCAGGCGTGATTTGTTTTTCGAAATATTGATTGGCAATCTCGCACAGATATTCGGTTTCTTGATCGGAGATTTTAACTTTATGGGCATTGTCGCCTTCGAACGCTTTGTCGGTTGTGCCAATCATGGTGAATTCATTCTCATACGGAATGGCAAATACGATGCGGTTGTCTTCGTTTTGAAACAGGTAGCAATGCTCGCCCGCGTAAATTTTGGGCACGATGATATGGCTGCCGGTGATTAACCTTGTGCCACCTTTGACATTGAGTTTTAGCTTTTGATCATTAATGCCATCGACCCATGGCCCCGCGGCATTGACCAGAACTTTGGCTTGCACTTGATGCTGTTGGCCGTCTTTTTCATAGCTAATTTGCCAGATTTTGCCATCGCGTTTGGCGCTGATGAAATGGGTATGGGTGTTGATGCTGGCGCCATTGGCTGCGGCATCTTGCGCATTGAGCACCACCAAGCGGCTGTCATGCACGCGGCAATCGCTATAGACGAAACCAGCCGTATATTCACCTTTGATGGCATCGCCATAGGCTTCTTTGGTTAGGTTTACCGAGCGGCTGAATTTAAGCTTC
>NVUS02000043.1 GCA_002402005.2 OCS116 cluster bacterium
AATAACCTATTTAAGCTTATTCATTTCAGCCAAAATGGCATCACCCATTTCAGATGTTGAACAAATCGCTTCGTCACCACGGGCAATGTCGCCAGTGCGCAAACCAGATTCCAAAACATTTTGAATGGCTTCTTCAAGCATTTTGGCTTCGTCAGTCATTTTAAAGCTATATTTAAGCGCCATGCCAAAGCTTAAGATGGTAGCGATTGGGTTGGCTAGGCCTTTGCCGGCAATGTCTGGTGCTGAGCCATGCACTGGTTCGTAAAGCGCTGGCAACTTGCCGTCTTTTTCTGCACCCAAAGAGGCTGAAGGCAACATGCCCAATGAGCCGGTGAGCATGGCAGCAATGTCAGATAAAATGTCACCGAACAAGTTGTCCGTTACGATCACATCAAATTGTTTGGGTGTGCGCACGAGTTGCATGGCACAATTGTCGGCTAGCATATGTTCTAACGTCATGTCGGCATATTCTTCGGCGTGTACTTTGGTTGCAACGTCTTTCCACAATAGGCCGCTTTCCATAACATTATGTTTTTCAACTGACATCACGCGGCTGTCGCGCACTTTGGCCAATTCGAAAGCCACCCGCACCACACGTTCGATTTCATAAGTATCATAAACTTGAGTATTGACGCCGCGTTGTTGGCCGTTGCCCAAATCGGTAATGCCGCGAGGCTCGCCAAAATAAACGCCGCCGGTAAGTTCGCGTACGATTAAGATGTCCAAACCTTCAACAAGTTCGCGTTTTAGTGATGAGGCATCGGCAAGTTGATCAAAACAAACCGCGGGGCGAAGATTGGCAAACAAGCCCATATCTTTACGCAAGCGCAATAGGCCAGCTTCTGGCCGCACTTCATAACCGATATTTTCCCACTGAGCGCCACCAACGGCACCAAAGATAACGGCATCGGCTGCAATGGCTTTTTCCATAGTCTCATCTGAGATAGATTGACCGTGGCTTTCATATGCCGCGCCACCAACAAGATCGGTTTCGGTTGCAAAATCGGCACCATTGTCATTAAACCATGCAATAATGCGCTCCACTTGCGCCATAACTTCAGGGCCAATGCCATCACCAGGTAGTAGAAGTAGATTAGTTGCCATTGTGAATGCTCCGATAGTTATGTAATGAATTTGTTAGGCTTTTCTAGCCTATGATAGGCACAATGTGAAGCAGAAACTAACTCACCCCTACCGCATACCCCTTGTATCCACAAAACGTGCCGTTCAGTGAGCGCGAGTGCGGGCGTTCGAAGCCGCTGCCAGCTAACGCGCGGTCGGCTAGAGAGCGTAGCGAACGCACGCAAGTGTCAACAGTGAGCTTAAGCGAACGTATAAATGAAGTACCTGAGTATAGGCAGTATAGCTAACTTTCTAGTGTCTTTAGCGGCGGCAAATGCGACTTCATTGGTTGAGATTCCCGCGCAAACCATCCCCATCACAACTTTTCGGCAGATTCATGGTGGCATCCTGCCTATGCTCGCGTACTTCATTTATACGTTCGCCTTAAGGCTCACTGTTAGCACTTGCGTGCTGCGCTAGCCGACCGCGCGTTAGCTGGCAGTGGCTTCGAACGCCCGCACTCGCGCTCACTGATATGACCTTTGCTTGGATACGAAGGCAGATAGAAATACTGAATTTGCTTCTACCCACGCCCACGATAAGTCGGCACGCCTTGGTCTTGCACCCAAACACCTGCGGGGATTTCGCCAGTTTGATAAAACACATCAATCGGGATGCCGCCGCGTGGGTACCAATAGCCGCCGATGCGTAGCCATTTTGGATCGAGCAGATCTGCTAGTTTGCGGGCGATGCTGACTGTGCAATCTTCATGAAATGCACCATGATTGCGGAATGCGCCGAGGTATAATTTAAGGCTTTTGCTTTCAACCAACCAATCACCGGGGATATAATCAATCACCAAATGGGCGAAATCGGGTTGGCCGGTCATCGGGCATAATGAGGTGAATTCGGGTGCTGTAAATCGCACGGCATAATCGACATCGGCTTGCGGGTTTTGCACCCGCTCCAGAATGTCTTGCTCTGGGTCTGTCGGCAGCTCTGTATGAGAACCAAGGCTTTTTAGGTTTTTATAGATATCTTCTTTAGACATTTTAAACTCCGAGTTGGTTGCCCCATAACAGGACGTGAAGTTGCGGAAGTATGGTGACGTTATACCAAGAATCAGCGTTGACCCAATCGATCAGCTCGCGCATTTTAGCATGTAATGCTTCTTTATCAACGGGTGCGTTGGGGTCGGTATCATCATTGCCGATGGACAGGAATAAAGGCAGATTAGGGTAGCGTTTGGCGACATCGCGCGCATAGGCATAATCGGCGCGGTCAAAAACCACCACTTTAAGTGAGGTTTCAACTTTATCTGCCACCGCAATGCATTTGTCCAATTTCGTCCAATCGGTAGCTTCGCCGGATGAAGGCGGTTTCGGACTGAGTGTGAGTTGATCGAGTAAGCCGAACCAATCTTTAGACACGCTGCCTTGGGTTTCCATCGAAAATGTATGGCCTTTGGCTTTGCCCAACACTAAAAATTCTTCGAGCTGTTGAATGGCGGGGTTGCCGCCAGAAATGGTGATGAGGATCGGCGCACCACCTGTCAGCTCATCAATCTTGGTCAAAATCTCAACCGCGGTCATTTTTGCCCATTCATGTGCATATTGCTTGCCAACGGCATGCATGGTATCGCACCATAGGCAGCGATAATCGCAGCCGCCGAAACGCACAAAAACCGTAGGGCGGCCAATATAAGCCCCCTCGCCCTGAATGGTCGGGCCGAAAATTTCGACCACGCGCAGGGTTTTGCTTTTGGCAATTTCTAATTCGGGGCGCAGCAGCTCATTCATGGCCGATATTCCGCCCATGTTTTGGCGGTTTCGGACACACGTACAGCGCTAACTTCTGACCATTTTTGCTTTGACCAATCGTAAAAATGTTTAGCCAAAAGCTCAGATGTTGTTGGCACATCACCAAAAATATCGTTGAGATATTGGTGATCAAATGTGCCATCAATATAGTTTTTCAACGGCGTTAAATCGCGGAAATCGACCACAAAGCCATTGTCGCTGACCTGCTCAGATTTCAACTCAATGGTCACAATATAATTATGCCCATGTAAGCGATAACAGGGGTGGTCTTCGGCCAGAGTCAGTAACCGATGCGCGGCAGAAAAATGAAATTCTTTTGAAATGGTGAACATTAGCTTGCTGCCTCCTCTACAACGCCCTGCCAAAAATCTGGATCGGCATAGATAGTTGGGTCGGCATAACCTGCTAAGTCAAACGCTTCGCGCCGTTCGACACATGTGCCGCAACGGCCGCAATGTAAATCGCCACCTTTATAGCATGACCAAGATTTTGTATGGTCGACATTCAACGCCTTGGCATCTGTCGCAATGTCGGCCTTAGAGGCGTTGACATAAGGTGCGTAAATATCAATATCGGCATAACCTTCGAGCGCCATTTTTTGCATTTTGGCAAACGCCGCGATAAAATCAGGTCGGCAATCTGGGTAAATAAAATGGTCACCACCATGCACCGCTAACGCCACGCGTTTTAGCTTATGCGTGGCGGCCAAACCATAGGCGATGGATAGCATAATCACATTGCGGTTGGGCACCATGGTTACTTTCATGCTGGCTTCGGCATAATGCCCATCTGGCACATCAACATTGCCAGTGAGGGCTGTGCCGGTAAATTGCTTACCAATGTTGGACATATCAATCAAGGTGAATGGCACATCTAAATCGGCCGCGCAATTGCGGGCAAAATCGATTTCTTTCACATGACGTTGGCCATAATCAAAGGTGAGAATGTGAGATAAATTGCCTTGATCGGCTATTTTATGTGCGAGCGTAATGCTATCCATTCCGCCCGAACAGATGACAAGTGTCTGCATCGGTAATTTCCTGTTTTATCCGGGTGGTTCTCGACCGGTGATGCATATGAAGCATCAAAAATGTATTTTCGCGTTTATATAGTGAGCATCAAATAAAAGCAAGCGCTGAATTCCAGCATATCCGTTGTTTGCAGCGCCGATTGTTTTTTCACCACCAGCTGCCAAAAATTAAAAATATCCCAAGGCCTAAATTTGCCATGCCCATAACGGCAAACAAGATTGGAAAATATTTCGAAAATGATTTTTGCCTATTTTGCGGTTCTACCAATTCATAACGTTTGTGCAAAACATAGGCCATAACCAGTAAAAACGAGCCCAAAAACATGCCGCGCAAATGTTGAGCCAACTCGACATCATGTTTATAATAAATATAGGTACATATAACCATTCCCAATACGGAAACAGCTGCCAAAGGGTTTTTTAATAATGTTTTGTCGAGTATTAAAGCCATATTATCCTAGCCCATCCGATTATATGCAGAGAGCAATCCCTTAATCGATGCTTTAATCACATCTGTATCTTGACCGACACCATAATATTCTTGATCAGCATCAGAAACCAAAGAAATATACGCCGCAGCAAGCGCCCCGCTGCCGCTGGACAAAGTATGTTCCTCATAATCCCGCAGGCTAAATTTGGCATGCATTTGATTGCGAAAACCGTTGGCGAAGGCATTGATCGGGCCAGAACCTTCGGAGATAATTTCCACATCTTTGCCGGTTGGGGTGATTATTTTGGCGGTAATGCCGATTTTTTCGCCGCGTTCATCAACCGAATGATAATTAAACGACTTTAATGAATAGCCACTATCTTGCTCGATATATTCGCTGGAAAAAGCTTGCCAAACATGTTCGGGCAAGATTTCTTGTGCGGTTTCATCGGCAATTTTTTGAATGACCCGCGAAAATTCGATTTGCATTTGTTTGGGTAATTTAAAGCCAAACCTAGTTTCCAAAATATAAGCAATGCCGCTTTTGCCAGACTGGCTATTGATCCGGATGGTGGTTTCGTAAGAGCGGCCAATGTCGTTTGGATCGAGTGGTAAATACGGTACATCCCAGTGGTTTCTTTGCTCAGATTTATGCGCATCCAAACCTTTTTTGATGGCATCTTGATGAGAGCCAGACAAGGCGGTAAACACCAATTCGCCCGCATAAGGATGGCGCGGATGGGTCGCCATTTGGTTGCATTGTTCAACGATTTTGACGATTTCGGGCAGATTGGTAAAATCTAATTCGGGGTCAATGCCCTGTGTGAATAGGTTCAGCCCAAGGGTGATGAGATCGGCATTGCCCGTGCGCTCGCCATTACCCAAAAGTGTGCCTTCAACTCGGTCAGCCCCCGCCAATATAGCCAGTTCGGTCGCAGCTTCCGCCCCACCACGGTCGTTATGAGTATGAACGCTTAAGATTATGCTATCGCGCCGCGCAAGATGCCGACCCATCCATTCGATTTGGTCGGCAAATATATTTGGTGAGGTCAGCTCAACCGTTGCCGGCAAGTTGATGATCATCTTATGTTCTGGCGTTGGTTTCCATGTCTCAATAACCGCATTACAAACATCTGCTGCCACATCAAGCTCAGTGCCGGTAAAGCTTTCGGGCGAATATTCAAGCACCCACTCAGTCTCAGGGTGTAAGTCACAATGCCGCTGAATCATCCGCACGCCATCGCAAGCCAGCTCGGCAATTTCCTTGGCCGATTTTTTAAACACATCGCGCCGTTGCGCCACAGAGGTTGAATTATACAAATGCACAATAACCTTACGCGCGCCTTTCATGGCCGCAAAGGTTTTTTCAATCAGATGCTCCCGCGCTTGCACCAAAACTTGCGGCACGACATCCTCAGGGATTAAATCATTCTCAATAATATGCCGCGCGAAATTAAACTCAATTTCAGAAGCCGAGGGAAACCCAATTTCAATCTCTTTAAACCCAACCGCAAGCAGCAGATTATACATTTTCATCTTGCGATCATGATCCATCGGGTTGACCAAAGCCTGATTGCCATCCCGCAGATCAACCGCACACCAAATCGGCGCCCGCTCAATGGTTTTGTCCGGCCATGTCCGATCGCTCAATTTAAATTTATCGGCCGTTGCGTATTTTGAAAATGTGTTTTTCATCTTATCAATCTTGTAAATATTTTGCTCCGTATCAACCTACAATAAACGGCCAATAATGAAAACAAAATTATACAATGGAACACAGCAAACGCTGAGCTCCTATCCACCCCCAAGAATCCCAGCGATTCGGCGAGTGCGCCCAAAAGCCGCAAGGCAAACTCTGCGGCCGACGCGCGGTCGGCTAGCGCTTAAGCGCGCACGCAAGTGCTAACAGAGAGCGCAAGCGAACGTATAAATGCAGACTTCCAGAGTGTTGGCTGGACTGCTAAATGTCTTTTACTAGCTTATCGTCCTCATGGGTGTATTATAGTAGTATCAAATATCACGTAAGGAATATCAATGCGTATAAAAAAAATTCGATTAGTTGATTACAAGAGGTTTCATGATTTAACGATAAACTTAGGAGATAATCCGAAAAAAATTGTTGCTTTGGTTGGCCCAAACGGATGCGGAAAAAGTAGTGTATTTGATGGCATGCTGTATGCTGCAGTCCACAGATATGGAAGATTGGCGGGTGAGCAAGACACCAAAGATTATAATTATCACTCCTTACAAAAAGATCCAATTTATAATGGGTCCAAGAATGAATTAATTTTTAACACCGGAAATTATTTGAATGTAATACAATCAAAATTTGATTTAGGAAAATTAAAAACAGTTTTTTCTTTCAGAAGCCCTTATAGATATAATTCTAATCTAAAAATCGAATCCACAAGATCAGTTAGCGACATTAAATTAAATGACTATGGCGCTACTTTAACGTCAGATATTGATCAAAAAATAGAACAAAATTATAGACGGCTTTATGCTGCATATAATAAATACTTAAACAAAGAAGATTGCAAACCTAGCGAAGCAAAGGCAAAAATAATTGGCGATCTCAATAAGTCACTTAAAAACTGCTTGGAACTCGAAATTGAGGGTATTGGTGACGTAACATCAGGTGAAGGAACAATTTACTTTACAAAAAAAGATCACAAAGACCGTTTTGAATTCAACGTTTTATCTTCTGGCGAAAAAGAAGTTGTCGACATTCTACTAGATTTATATCTTCGACAAGAAGAATTTAACGATACTATCTTCTTAATAGATGAACCAGAATTACACATAAACACATCAATTCAAAAAAAGCTATTGCTAGAAATCAATAAGTTAATTGGTGAGGACTGCCAGATTTGGATCGCTACGCACAGCATCGGATTTTTACGAGCTTTACAGGATGAATTAAAAGACGAGTGCCAAATTATCCAGTTTGAAAATGGAAAAAAATGGGCATCTGAAAAACAAATTATTTTACCGATGAAAAAGTCGCTTGCGAAGTGGAAGGACATATTCGAAACGGCTTTAGACGACCTTACGGATCTAATTAGCCCTAAGCGGTTAATATATTGCGAGGGCAAAGATAAGCCTGGCAGGAATGGTCAAGAGAATGGGTTTGATGCTAAAGTATTTAATAATATTTTTGGCGAAAAATATCACGATACCCTTTTTATTTCCAGTGGTGGTAACACTGAATTAGATACCAGAAGTGAAATTGGACTAGCGCTTCTATCCAAAGTCTTTTCGGAGATAAAAATTCTTGTATTGAAAGATAGAGATTCCTCATCGGGGAAGAAAACAAGTTCAGAAGATAGAGATTTATATTTGGAAAACAATGGCGACAACCATCGAATGTTAAAGCGTTGGGAAATAGAGAATTATCTCTATGATAAAGAAGTGTTAGCTGCCTACTGCCAAGATAAAAGATTGAAATTTGATGAAGCATCCTACGATGAACTTGTTGAAAATGTTGTTGATGATAATCTGAAGGACAATTACTCTAGAATCAGAAAAATATGTGGTATTGAAACAAGTATCAGCAGGGATAAGTTTGGACTAAATTTATCCAACTATATGACTAGTGAAATGCATATTTATAAAAAACTTGAAGAATGCATTTTCACTTAGGCAAAGACAGTTAGCACTCATTCCGACGGCCTACCGGCCTAGTCACTGTTAGCACTTGCACCACAGGCATTCCCTTCGGTCCGTGCGCAGCGCACACCTAACGGCGTACACAGCTAGCCGACCGCGCGTTGGCCGCACAGTTTGCCTCACGGCTTTTGGGCGCACTCCCCGAATCGCAGGGGTTCTTGTGGGTAGACGAGGACTCTGAGTTTGTGGCTATTGACTAGCCACGCCAGCACGCATAAAAAAAGCCCAAAGCGAATGCTTTGGGCTTTTAAACGTAAACTCAGAATTTTGAGTTAGACCCATGGTGCATTCACAGCCATTTTTTCTTCGAAGGCATCGATGGATTTTTCTTTTTCCATTGTAAGGCCAATGTCGTCCAAGCCTTCTAATAGACAATGTTTTTTGAAGGCGTCAATTTCAA
>NVUS02000044.1 GCA_002402005.2 OCS116 cluster bacterium
CACCGTGCCGGTGCGCGCCAAACATTTGCGCAATGTGGTTGACCCGTTGGGCGCGATGTTATTGCCGTTCAATAAAAAATATAAGCACAATGCCAGTGAGCAATGTAGCCGTGTGCAACCCATTTTTGACGGTGTGACCCGCTACAAACTCGAAATGCGCGCCATTAAAAATACCGACCCAAAATTTAAAAATGCCATTGCCTGTAAAGTTAACTACACACCCATTGCCGGCCACCGCAAAGGCAAGGGCGACAAAACCATTGTCGACAATTTCGCCTCGGCCAAGGTTTGGCTAATGCCAATTGAAAAAGCCGGCGTATTAATCCCCGTAAAAGTCGAGATTCCCACCCAGTTCGGTACATTCAGCATTATATCCAACAGCATAAATGTCGGCGGCAATAAGATTGCGGTGAAGTGAGCCAGCTCCACACTCCAACATGTCAGCATGCCCACCCTTTCACGGAAAAAAGCAGAGCCAATTTATTGGCGAACAGCCGGACTGGAGGCCGCCACTTATGTGGCGCACCCGCGTAGGCCTGAGCGCAGCGAAGAATAGCCGCGAACGAAATAAATGAAGCACCCGAGCATGGGCAGGAGTGTTACCTAGTTTGGGCTGTGAAAAGACAGTTGGCTGGTAGCAAAAGCTCTGGAAATTTGCTTTATGTTTGGCACTGCGTGCGTTCGCTCCGCTCTCTAGCTAAGCCACTCAGCCGCTGGTCGGGGGTAGATGCACCACCCAACCTAACCGCATTATGCTTAGTGAGCTGGAGCTTGGCGAAACGCCGCATTCTGGTGCCACACTACAAACTCAGAATTTACTGCTTGTTGCCATACTGCTTATCATGGGAAAAGAGTTCGAAGCCGATAGGCTGAGACAAGCGCGACTGCGCGTCGCCGTTAGGCGTGGCAAGAGAACGGAGCGAACGCACGCAGTGCTTATAGAGAGCAACGCGAACGAAAAAACGCAAACTTCCAGAGCTTTGGCAGGAGTGCAACCCAACCTGACCTCATTATGCTAAGGGGGTGAGAATTTGCCGGAATTCTGAATTTGGTGGCATATACTATGTCTGAATGTATGGAATCTTCTACTCCTTTCATAATCAACATATGGTTA
Source organism: OCS116 cluster bacterium (assembly GCA_002402005.2). Taxonomy (GTDB): domain Bacteria; phylum Pseudomonadota; class Alphaproteobacteria; order Rhizobiales; family OSC116; genus OCS116. Next base: position 1,115 of record NVUS02000044.1, read on the forward strand.
AAGAACAAAAGCAGAATATTAACCTGTCAGCGATTCGGACATGTTTCGTTCTGCCCTCGTTCCAAAAATTAACAAATATCGGCAAAAAGAGTCACTTATCAGCAGCTTAGATTCAACGCATTAACCACAAATCTTAACAATTACCGTTAAAAACGCCGTTTAAATTCATCTAGACCTTTGCAAATTTTAACTGAAGATTAACAGCCAGCCACTCAAAACAATATATAGTATAGAACATAACACGAACCTTAACTTGTCAGTGATTCGGACACGCTCTGTTCCTCACTCGTTCCAAATTTAACCATTTGATCAAAAGAGTTAACAAGCAGCATTAACTTCTGCAATAATTTTTGGTAAAACCAAATCCGCCATTTACAAAAATGCCATAATTGCCTTATATATATGCAATGACATTCAGATCAAAATAGAGCAGAACCATGCGCATCACAAAATCCAAAACCGCAGCGCGAGATTTTGACCAAAGATTAGAAAATACCAGCACCGATAAATTCGACATTAGCGATGACAATCACAACATCACCGCCATTTTAGGCCCGACCAATACTGGCAAAACCCATTTGGCCATATCGACCATGCTGGCGCACATTACCGGCATGATTGGCTTGCCGCTCCGCTTGCTGGCGCGTGAGGTTTATGACCGGATCATCAAATTAAAAGACATATCACAAGTGGCGCTGATCACCGGTGAAGAAAAAATCATCCCCCAAAACCCCAATTATTTCATCTGCACGGTCGAGGCTATGCCGCGTGATTTGCGGGTCGATTTTATGGCGATTGATGAGATACAATTGGCCGCTGACCCACACCGTGGTTATATTTTCACCAACCGTTTGCTCAATTATCGCGGCAACAAACAGACCATGTTTTTGGGCGCAGAGACCATGCGCGAAATTATTGGACGTTTATTGCCGGATGTTAATTTTGTCACTCGGCCGCGGTTTTCCAATTTAAGTTTTTCGGGCCAAAAGAAATTATCCCGGCTGCCGCACAAAACCGCCATTGTGGCGTTTAGTGCTGAACGGGTTTATGAAATAGCCGAGCTGATCCGCCGCCAAAAAGGCGGCGCTGCCGTGGTATTGGGCTCATTAAGCCCACGCACCCGCAACGCTCAAATTGCACTTTATCAAAATGGTGAGGTCGATTATATTGTGGCGACTGACGCCATTGGCATGGGTTTGAATTTGGACATTGACCATGTGGCTTTTGCCGCCACCCGCAAATTTGATGGCAAGCGCACACGGCATTTAAACAACCCAGAAATGGCACAAATTGCCGGCCGCGCGGGGCGGTTTAAAAATGATGGCACATTTGGCATCACTTCTATGGTCAAACATTTGGATGAGGACAGTGTTCACGCCATTGAACAGCATGAATTTGAGCCGATCACCCATTTACATTGGCGCAGTAATCAGCTAGATTTTTCAACCATTCATAATTTAATCATCTCGCTCAATCGGCCATCTGAAATTAAAGGTTTGGTGCGCACCGACACGGCAATTGACCAGGCCACATTGGAATATTTGATTAAAGATGAAGATGTTATGCATTATGCCAAAGGTGGTGCTGCCAACAAGATTTTGTGGGAAGTGGCATCGATTCCGGACTTCAGAAAACTAGTTTTGGCCGAACATGCAACTTTAGTGTCACATATTTATCGCAATTTAATGCAAAATGGTCATATCGATACAGATTGGTTTGCAAAACAGGTCAGCTATTCTGATAATGTTGATGGTGATATTGATGCCTTGTCAAACCGCATTGCGCATATTAGAACATGGACATTTATTGCAAATCGACCCAATTGGGTATTAGACGTTGGCCATTGGCGCAACGTTACCCGTAACATAGAAAACCGCTTGTCGGACGCTTTACATGAGCGCCTGACGCAACGGTTTGTAGACAAGAGAACAAGCCTACTGATGAGTAGACTTCGTGAAAAGGAAGACATTATGACCGATATTTCGGGCGCAGGTGAAGTGAAAATAGAAGACCAAATTGTTGGCACAGTGATCGGCTTAGAATTTATTCTTGGCGAAACTGATGATCAGGCACAAGAAAAAGCCTTACGCAGTGCATCTTTAGCCCAAGTTTCGGCCGAAGTTGAGCGCCGCATCAGCCAAATAACCACCGAACAACCAACCCAATTATCGATTGA
>NVUS02000045.1 GCA_002402005.2 OCS116 cluster bacterium
CAATTTTGTTTGGTAACCGGATGAAACTCTTGATATCTATAACCATTTTCTTTGTCACTGACCCAGCCATATTTGCCGAGATTGGTCATTTTGACATTGAGCGGTGTGCCGGTGCGCGGCATCGTGGGTTGATAGAGCGGCGCGATGGCTACCATTTGGCGCACCACCTCGACCAGCTTAGCCTGCGTTTCGGCGTTTAACGCATCCTTATAAATTTCGAAACCATTTTGAATGAGGGTGGGTTTTTTGATTGTCATGAATCTGTTAAAAATTTGAGTTATTATGAAGATGCGGACTTTCATTATAGGAGCATCTTAAATGAATAGAATAGAAAAATTGGCCAATTTCACCTTAATTTCATCGATTTTACAACGCGGTTATGAAACCTATATCAATATTAAATCCAGCCTGAATACCGACATAAGTGACAATCAGCAGGATTATTTTCCCGAGCGGCAATTGCATGAATATATGTCGACCCTTCGAGAGAGAATGTGGCAATAGTGGCGGTGGCCACCTGAACCTTGAGCTAAATCTAGTTAGCCGAAATGAAACAAGCAATCCGGAAGTGGTTGCTTGTTTTTTTGGTGAGGCCTGTTCGTGAGCCAAATTAGTGGCTCACGATGTACCGCCATCACCGGGCAGCCTCTTGCCTACACTCGGGTACTTCATTCATACGTTCGCTACGCTCTCTGTTAGCACTTGCACCACAGGCATTCCCTTCGGTCCGTGCGCTCCACACGCTACGCGTACTGCGCTAGCCTACCGCGCGTTAGCTGGCAGCGGCTGCGAACGGCCGAGCACGCACTCACTGAAATGATCTTTGCGTGGAAACGAGGGCAAACGAAATTCTGAGTTTGTGGTTAGACAATTTAACGCAAATACTGAGTTTGCAGCTTGGCAACAGTATTCGGTGTTTCCCCAAACTCTAGCTCACTAAGCGTAATGTAGTTGATTGGGGTGGTGAATTTACCTCCAATCAGCGGCTGAGTGGCTTAGCTAGAGAGCGGAGCGAACGCACGCAGTGCCAAGCAAAAATGCAAACTTCCAGAGCATTAACAAGAACCCCACCCAAAATCACAACAACCCTCAACATCACAACGCTGATTCGCCATCCAACCAACACCTCAATAAACAGCGCGGGTTTTTAGCACAGAATTGACCTTAAGAAAATAGCTAACTTAGCCTCTGCCACATTTTTACCTTATTTGGTTAAATATCCCCGTATATATAGACAAGAGGGGGGATTAATTGAAAAAAAACATAAAAAAAATTGACCCTGCCCTTGTGACAGCATACACAGCTTCCTATATAAATTTCATGAAACGGAAATTTTAAATTTAAAAGCTTAAAAGCTCAAACCAAATGCGGTGGGTTTTTAAATATGAATTTGGAACTTCCGTCCCCAACAAACGCAAACCGCGTTTTAAACTTGGGGGCTTAAATGATGCTTTGTAAAAGGTTGTTTTCGCCCGCCACAATAAATGAGGTAAACTATGTCAAAAGTAATTGGAATTGACTTAGGTACAACAAATTCATGCGTTGCCGTTATGGATGGCAAAGAAGCTAAAGTGATCGAAAACCAAGAAGGTGGTCGTACAACACCATCTATCGTGGCTTTTGCTGATGATGGCGAAAAATTGGTCGGCATGCCTGCCAAACGCCAAGCGGTTACAAATGCCGAAAATACATTATTCGCCATTAAGCGCCTAATCGGCCGCTCATTCGAAGATCCGAATACCAAAAAAGACATGGAAATGGTGCCATATAACATTGTCAAAGCTGACAATGGTGATGCTTGGGTCGAAGTGAATGGCGAAAAATATTCTCCTTCACAAATCTCTGCTTTCATTCTTCAAAAAATGAAAGAAACTGCCGAAAGCTTCCTTGGCAACCCCGTCACTCAAGCGGTTATCACAGTGCCAGCTTATTTTAATGACGCTCAGCGCCAAGCCACTAAAGATGCCGGTAAAATTGCCGGTCTTGAAGTGTTGCGTATTATCAACGAACCAACAGCTGCAGCTCTGGCCTATGGCCTAGACAAAAAAGACGGCGCCACAATCGCAGTTTATGACTTGGGCGGTGGTACATTTGACGTATCCATCCTTGAGATTGGCGATGGCGTATTCGAAGTGAAATCAACCAATGGTGATACATTCCTTGGTGGTGAAGATTTCGACATGCGTTTGGTAGAATATTTTGCTGAAGAATTTAAAAAAGAAAATGGCATTGATCTGACTAAAGATACAATGGCACTACAACGGCTTAAAGAAGCTGCCGAAAAAGCCAAAATTGAGCTTTCTTCTGCTGCCTCTACAGATGTGAACTTACCATTTATCACGGCTGACGCCTCTGGCCCTAAGCATTTTAACGTAAAATTGACACGTGCTAAACTAGAATCTTTGGTTGATGATTTGGTACAACGTACCATCAAGCCTTGTGCCGATGCGCTTAAAGATGCGGGTGTAAAAGCTGCTGATATTGACGAAGTGATTGTGGTTGGTGGTCAAACACGTATGCCTAAAATTCGCGAAGTGGTCGAAAAATTCTTTGGTAAAGAGCTTAATCACTCTGTGAACCCAGATGAAGTTGTGGCCATGGGCGCTGCCATCCAAGGCGGCGTATTGCAAGGCGATGTGAAAGACGTTCTACTATTAGACGTGACACCATTGTCATTGGGCATCGAAACTATGGGTGGTATTTTCACTCGTCTTATCGATCGCAATACAACCATCCCGACGAAGAAAAGCCAAACATTCTCAACTGCTGAAGACAATCAAAATGCTGTGACCATTCGTGTTGCACAGGGCGAGCGCGAAATGGCTGCTGACAATAAAATGTTAGGTCAGTTTGATTTGGTGGGCATTCCACCTGCACCACGCGGTGTGCCACAAATTGAAGTTTCGTTTGACATTGATGCCAACGGCATTGTGCGGGTATCTGCTAAAGATCAAGGTACCGGCAAAGAGCATGAAATTCAAATCGCCGCTTCTGGTGGTCTGTCAGATGAAGACATTGAACAAATGGTCAAAGATGCCGAAGCCAATGCCGAGGGTGACAAAGCCCGCCGCGAAATGGTTGAAGCCAAAAACCAAGCTGAATCAATGATTCACA
>NVUS02000046.1 GCA_002402005.2 OCS116 cluster bacterium
AGATACAACGCTGATCGATTTTGCCTCAGACCGCCGCGCCCCCACCCCAACCGGTGCCGCCGAAATGGCCGTGCCCATCAAACGCGAGCTGGTGCTGATGATGGATGACCGAGGCTACCGCATCAAACAAGGCATGCACCGCATGTTGGAACATCGCGGTCAAAAATTATTGGCCGCCAAACGCGGTTTGCCCAAACTTAATGATTTGCTGATGCAGCCCCGCCAAAAATTAGACCATGCCATATTGCGCTTGCAAGGCGCATTAAAAGCCGGCACGGCCAACAAACGCAATCAATATGAACGCTTGGCAGGGCGTTTGTCGCCAACCTCATTGTTGCAGAATATCCGCAATAAACACCAGAACATCATCCAACTTACCGGCCGGTTAAAACAATCTGTAGCCATTGAACTCAAGCAAAAAACCACCAACTTAAACAATGTCGGCAAATTGCTCAATTCATTCTCCTATAAAGGCGTGTTGAGCCGCGGTTTTGCTTTGGTATTGGATGAGGCCGGCAAAAGCCTCAAATCAACCAAGCAAGCCAAAGACGGCATGGTGATAAACATACGGTTGGCTGATGGTGAATTTGGCGCAATCATTGATGCAACAAACGGCACAACGACAGGGTCGAGTGAGACGAAACTTGACAAACCAGTTAAAAAAGCTAAAAAGCAAGCCAAACCTAAGCCCGACACCGGCCAAGGTAATTTATTCGATTAAGGTAAAAAATGTTTGGATTAAGTGATCAAAAATGTGCAAAATTGCATTATAATACGCCCGATTACATCATTGTTGAGCCAGGTGACCATGTGCTTTGCGCGGTGACCAATAAGCAAATATTGCTCGGTGAGCTAAAATATTGGAATGTTGAACGCCAAGAGGCTTATGTTGATGGCGCTGCCATGATGCAACGCGAATTAGAATTTAAAAAGGCATAGATATGTTTGGATTGGGCGGAGAAAAAGCAGCAACATTGGTATATTACGCTGCTGATTACGAGATTAGAAAAAAAGGCTCATATGTTTTGTGCGCTGTCACTGGCGAAAAAATAGCGCTCGACAGCCTAAATTATTGGAATGTCGAACGCCAAGAAGCCTATATAGATGGCGCTGCCTCGCTCAAAAGAGAGCTTGAAGCAAACTCTTAAATATCAACGCCAGCTTCGTCTACAGGTAAAATCTCAGTTTCTAACAATGCCGCCTCTGTCCATTTTTGCATGGCAGGATGGGCAAGCAATCTATCGGCATAGGCTTGGGCTTTGGGCGATAATTTTGTGCCATAGGTTTTAAACCGCGAGGCCACGGGTGTGAAAAAACAATCCACAATGCCATAATCGCCAAATAAAAATGCGCCATCCGCATGCATGGCCCAAATGTCATCCATATGGCCAATTTCAATCTTTGCCGCGTCTGATAAATCAATTTTCCGCCGGGCTTTTACATTCATCGGCATTTCATTGCGAATGTTTAAAAAACCAGAATGCATTTCGGCGGTGGTGGCGCGCGCCAAAGCCCGTTGGTTTTTATCCAGCGGCCAGCCTTTGCCGTCCAAATAGCTTTCCGAAATATATTCGCAAATCGCCAATGTATCCCAAACCGTCAAATCGCCATCAATTAACACCGGCACTTTGTTGGATTGCGAATAATGGTGAAGCCGCTCACTCAAACCATCATCACGTAAAGACACCACTTGATCGTTAAATTCCACCTCAAAAGCACTAAGCAATAACCAAGGGCGCAGTGACCATGTCGAATAATTTTGGTTGCCAATAATCAGTTTCATATTTTTTCCTTTGCTGAATTGCCCAGATTTTAGCCAATTGACAAAATTATGAAATGTGTATTTGTGACAAAAATAAGCGAATTGCCGCCTATTTGCGTTTGAACGCAACGGCTGCCAACCAACCAGAAAATAATGCAAACAACACCGCCAAAAAGCCATGTGTCCACGGGTAATTATGCGCAAATTGGGTCAGTTGGTTGCCAAAGCCAAATTTGCTCATGGTAATCGGTGAATGTTCCTCAAAAATCATCTTGCCATCGCGGAACAGATAAGCGCTCACTTCATATTTACCAACATCCACATTGGCCGGAAAATCAACATTGGCACGGAACAGGCCATTGCCAACAAATTTAACCCCATTGGGTCGGTCAATATATAATTTCTCGAGTTTTTTAAGCCGCACCACATTGTCGCGAAACTCCTTCCACGACTGGGTATCCGGCAGGCGTTGGCGCAACGGGTCGGGTTTAAAAAATAGAAAATCAGTGCCAAGGCCAAGCTTGCCCAAAGTTGGATTGTCCGAAATATCTTCGAGCGGGCGACTGCTCAAAACCGAATAATAAGATGGCATTTCTTGATATTCTTCGCGGTAATAATTAATCCAAATGCCACCTTTTTTGGCTTTTTTGCGCAAGGTCATCGGCTTGTTTGGGCCTTTGACCGTAATCACAATGTCGTGCCGTTTGGGGTCATAATCAAAGGTTTCAGTAAATGTGCCAAATAGCAATAAGCTCGCGCCAGTAAAAGTCGAATTAATGTCGATGCGGCGTTTGGATAGATCGGTTACCAAATCGGCTTTGGCCACATTCACTGCGCCTAAGAATAACAATAGGCCGAGGCAGATTTTCAATGTAAATTTCACAATCCCCTCCTATTCAGCCATCATGTTAAGTGGCATAAGTTGGAACAATTCTTTGGGTTGGATGACCAAGTCATAACCCAACTTTAGGCAAACCAACATCACCATGCCGGCCAATAATGCCCGCAACAATTCAGGTTTTAATTTTTGGCTAAACCGCACACCAAATTGCGCACCAATCACCCCGCCAACCAATGATATTGTCGCCAATACCACATCAACTGTTTGGTTTTGCCCACTGTGTAAAATCGTCACCAACGCAGTTACAAACATAATTTGAAACAAAGATGTACCAACCACAACATTGGTTGGCATTTTTAAAATATAAATCATCGCTGGCACCATAATAAACCCGCCGCCAACACCCATAATGGATGCCAAAACGCCAACCAACATGCCAATAATAATCGGCGGGATGGCGCTAATGTATAAATGTGAAGCTCGAAACCGCATTTTAAGCGGCATTTTGTGCACCCAATTGTGCGAGCCCGGCCGCCGCGATGGCGGGGCAGTGCCATTGCGCAACCGCCATATAGCACGCAGGCTTTCGGCCAGCATTAAGCTGCCAATAATGCCCAAAAATACCACATAAGAAATAGAAATCAGCAGATCAACCTGCCCAACACTTTTAAGCCAGTTAAACAGCCCGACACCCAAAAACGAACCCACAATGCCGCCAGACAGCAGCACCAAGCCCATTTTTATATCGACAGTTCTACGCCGAAAATGCGCCATCACACCCGAGAGTGAGGAGGCCACAATTTGGTTGGCGCCAGTCGCCACAGCAACCGCCGGCGGAATGCCGGTAAAAATAAGCAAAGGCGTGAGCAAAAACCCACCACCAACCCCAAACAGGCCTGACAAAAAACCAATGCCGCCACCAATGGCCAACAAAAGAAAAATATTCACGCTAATTTCTGCAATCGGCAGATATATGTGCATAGATATTTCCTTAAATGACATAGGGTTAGAGATTTAGAAATATGTTAACACCTATTTTGATTTTGAAACAAGGTGAAATTGAAATAATTGCAGTTTTTTAAACCCGTGCCAAACAGCGGCACGTGATTTCATCCAGTTTTGCACCGAACACTAATCTGTAGACTTCCAGAGCATTAACGACCAGCCAACTGTATTATTACAGTCGAAACTGGGTAGCACTCCTGCCAGCACTCTGGAAGTCTGATTATTACGTTCGGCTTCGCCTCTCTTTTTATCGTTCGCGTTGCTCTCTATAGGCACTAGCGTGCGTTCGCTCCGCTCTCTTGCCACGGGCTAACCGCCCGACGCGCAGTCGCGCTTGTCTCAGCCTAGCGGCTTCGAACCCTTTTTCCATGATAAGTAGTATGGCAACAAGCAGTAAATTCTGAGTTTGCAGCTTGGCACCAGAATTCGGAATGTCGCCAAACTCCAGCTCACTAAGTGTAATGTAGTTGATTGGGGTGGTGCATCTGCCCCCGACCAGC